>NZ_JAGPYL010000035.1:0-52831 GCF_018070095.1 Micromonospora sp. U56 | reverse complement strand
TTCCGCAGCGTCGACGACCTCGTCGCCGCCATCGAGGAGTACCTGCGCGTGCACAACGACGACCCGAAGCCGTTCGTGTGGACCGCCACAGCCGAATCGATCCTGGCCAAGGTCCGACGTGGACGAGCGCCCTCCAGCAAGTGGCTAGTCAAAACTGAGACGGAACACTAGCGACAACCACCCACAACGGCACACCAACCTGGATTGGCTCCTGACACTGCAACACACGCACATGCCGCGATCCGCGCGTGGCGGAGCGTGACGGCGGCCGCGGTGTGCGGACGAAGGCCGACGGGATGGCTAGGAGGTGCAGCGGGGGAGGGCCGGCGCGGGTCGAGTGGGTGGCCAACCGGCCGACAACCGCGTAGCGGGTCGCTCTTGGGGACGACGTGGCACGGCCCGGGTCACTACCCTATGCGGATGCGGCCGACCAACAGCAAGGCCAGGATCTCTCTGGGAATGGCACTTATTGGCCTTGGTTTCCTCGTGTGCTGCGGTGTAGGGGCCTTTCTCTCACTACCCGCCGCAATCTTCGGGCATCTTGCACGGCGCGAGATAGGGCAAAGCGGAGAAGCGGGAGCAGGGTACGCCACGACGGGAATACTGATCGGATGGCTTGGTTTCCTCACAGGTGCGGCATTCATTGCAGCACTACTGATGCACCGCATTACCATTCCTGGCGAAGTAGCTTGCAGATTCATTCCATGCGAGCCAAACATGTCCCCTTGAACGTCTGACCCTCGTGGCCGGGTGACCAAGTGGGTGACAACGGACGCGCACAAGGGCCGACACCCGTGGACGCTGGCGGACCGGTCGGGCAGCAATGGTCCGGTGTTCACGCAGGTATTCGACCAGCGACGGTTCCTTCGGAACGAAGCGGTCTAGGCTCGCCGACGGGTTGCAAGGCATCGGCCATCCGCTGCACCGCCTTGACGTTGGCGCTCCACCTTGTCCCCGTCCGGGGAGGCTGGACGGTCTACGACTGCCCGACGAGGAGATCCGCCTTCAACCGCTCGGCCGGAGCACCTACTGTGCTTCCCCGCGCAGGTACCACAATCCGGCCCGCTGGCGGTCGCGCAGCCAGGAGACCCGAGATGCCTCATCCGGTCGAGGCGTCCAATCACGGTAGGGCAGGAAAGCCACACGCCACGCCACCACCGCGAAGATGTAGAGGCCTGCCGGGGGAAGGAACCACCACAGTGCGTCTCGACGGCGGTAGGAGCCATGGGGCGCAAGCCAGGCCGTGGCCGCCATCGGAACAGCGATCTGGCCGAAATCCGCGAGCGGGCCACTTCCTACCGCGCCCTCGATCAACTCACGGATGCTGACGGATGACACCACCAACCCGCCTACCAGCAGTGCGGCGATCAACATGCGTGGCGCACGTCTGAGTGGTGGGCGCGAGCTAGGCGGATCATCGGGCATGGCCCGAAGGATACGAGCCAACGGCAATCGTCGACGCACGGGCGACGGTGCCTTCACAGGCCCGAGATTTGGCCGGGCCATCCACGGGCCAGTAGTCGGAAGACCCAGCGGTCACGAGCGGGCACGAAACGCAACCGGAGCCAACGCCGGCCGCAGGCATTTCAGGCATCGCGGCCGGTTGAGCTCGCTCCTTCCCAACTGGCGTTCCGGGTCCAGCTCCAGCTACGCGATAACTGCCCGGTAGACCGCGAGAAGTAGCAGAGCGATGCCGACTCCAGTCGTTGCCCAGCCGGCCCGCAAAGTTGCCGTTGGATGGCGAGGCCACCAGCCGCCCGGTGCCCAGGCAGGGAGGAGGGGCTTCTTGCCTCGGGATCGACGCCTCTGGTACACGTCGCCTTGGCCAACGGAGATGAGGCCGAGAACGATGACCAACAGCGCGAAGAGCGCCAGTTCGAACGGCTGGGCTTCGGCTCCCGCTGCAACACGCATACGTAGATCATGACTTGTCTCGCCAACCGTGCCATTAGCGTGCCATTGGGCGAGGACAGGAGGGGCCAGCCGAGGCCACGAGAGACCGCCGCGACCAGGCCGCCAAACCGGTAGACAGGCAGAAATCGGCAATTCCCAAGCTGTTCCTGGGTCCCTTCGGTGCGCCGCACATGCGGGAAAATGGACACGCCAACCGCCCCGAGGCCCGTAATCAAAGCCGTGGCGCGGGGTGGGAGCACGGCGGGCCATAGCTGTTACCTGCAGTTTGTCACTCTGGCCGTCGGCTGGGGAGCCCATTTTCGGGTCTGACAGTTTGCGAGCCACGCGCGGGAGCCACCGGGGCGAACCGGATCAGACGGGACCGAAGCTATGGAGTTGCCGAGCGGTCGAGGACCAGGGCGATGCGGACCAGCCCGGACGGCTTGGACGTGGTCTTGGGAATCTACGGATCAGACGTCAGTACCCGCCTGCCGTACAGCCATCCGTACAGCCAAGACCTTCCGCAGACGCTGATGCTGCCCGACAACAGCGGACGGGCTGACCAGGGGCGCAAGGGCTTGACCAGCCGTCCCTGATCTTCTTCTAATCCCCATGCCCGGCCGTGCCCGTCGGCACCGGAATCGAGGGCTGTCGGCGGCAGGCAGGCAGGGCTAGGGTGCAGTCGTGAAGTCGCTCGGATCGTGGGTCCTGCTCGCGCATGCCACGATAGTGCTCGGCGCGGTGGCCCTTTTCCTATATGTATACGCCAGCGACTCCCCGACGGGACCGTTCGACCTGCTACTGCCGTACTTTCCGCTGCTCGTATTCGGGCTGCCCTGGTCGCTGGAATTTGTGCTCGGTGACTACAACGACGATTGGGGCAGAAGCGTTTGGTTTCTGGTGGTGCTCGGGCCGGCGATGCTCAACGTAGTCGTCCACGGCCTGATCCGCTGGGTTTGGGTTGCCGCGCGACGCGTCAATGCCGGAACCTGGGGGCGGGGCGGGGACAGTGGAGCGCGGCAGTGAGCGATGCCGAGAGGCCTTTCCGCAGGCCACGGCGGGCGCGGGCAGGTAGATCGAGGTGGGCGACTTGAGCTCGTAATGCGTAGGTCGGCGGTTCGATTCCGCCAGGCGGCTCCATAGAAAAGCCCAGGTCACCGGCTTGATCGCCGATCATGACCTGGGCTTTTTCGTGCCGTCGTGAAGCCGAGCACCCAAGCGAGCAGCCGACGCCGCACTCACCCGACCACGGTGGCCACCGTTGGCGTACCGGCTTCGCTCCCCGCTTCCACCTCGTGGACCAGCCCGTGACCGCGGCCAAGCTGTTCGCCTGCTCGAAGACGCCGTCGGGGCGTCACATCCATGGGGGATTCGAGGGGTTTTGTAGTTTCCTGGGCATTCGGGCGAGGGCTGGTTGAGGATGGGCGCAGGGCCAGCCAAGGGCGCAGGAACCAGGGCGTTGACACGTCGCCTGCCAGCGCAGGAAGAGGAGCCGACAGCGTGGACATGAAGCTGGAATTCGTCGTGCTGCCCGTCGCCGACGTGGGACGGGCCAAGGACTTCTACAAGGCGCTGGGTTGGCGGGAGGATATCGACGTCGGCGAGGGGGGTGGCCGGGTGGCGCAGATGACACCGCCCAGGTCGGACTGCTCGATCATGTTGGGCCCCAGCCTCACCACGGCCGCGCCCGGCTCCATGCAGGGCCTGTGCCTGGTCGTGGACGACATCGAGGCGGCCCGCGCCGAGCTGGTTGGCCGGGGCGTCGACGTGAGCGAGGTCTTCCACGCCGCAGGCGGTGGCTTGCCCCTTGCCAACGGCCAAGGACGGGCCCCCGGGCTGGCTCCGGACCGGGCGAGCTATTTCTCGTTCGCCTCGTTCAACGACCCGGACGGCAATGGCTGGTTCCTCCAGGAGGTCACCACGCGCTTCCCCGGCCGGCTGTGGTGAGTGCCGGGCCGGCGCTTCTCCAGGGTCAATGAGCAGGCCGGGCGCACCGGCCCCCCGGGCCGGGAGCGAGCGCCGGCAGCAGCCAGCGCGTAGCGATCTTGCGGGGCCGTGCGGTCCGGGGGCCGAAACGGTCCCCGGACCGCCTTGACGTCAGAGCGTGAGCTGGCTCCACGTGTGACCGCCGTCGGTGGTGCGGTACACCGCGGCTCCCGACCATGCGGGTCCACCCCAGACCACCACGCCGTGCGTGGCGTCCTGGAAGTCCAGGTCGAGCATCGGGAGCTGTACGTCGGGGATCGCCAGGGGCGTCTCCCACGTGGCGCCGTTGTCGAAGCTGGCGTGCAGCCAGCTCGCGCCCGCACCGACGCCGGCCACGACCGTGCCACCGGCCGAGGTCGTCGCGAACCCGGTGGTGATACCCGTGGTGGGCGCGTACCCCAGCACGACGGGGGCTGCGCCGCCTACCGACTCGACCAGCTGCTTGTGCATGTAGCCGCGCTCCGGTCCGAAGCTGCACATGCCCTCGACGTCATCGGGCTCAGTGCTGCTGAGCCGTACCGCGTCGTACGCCGAGCAGACCGGCTGGACCTCGGTCCAGGCACTGCCGTCGGCCGCCGACCACATCCGGATCGACGTGTGGATCACGCCGAGGGCGACGTAGGCGGCCGAACCGTGGGTGGCGATGTCCCACCCGCCGCTGCCAGGTACCGCGACGCCGGCCACCGGCTGCCAGTTGTCCGCGCCGAGGGGCGACGAGTAGAGCTGGGTGGTCCTGGTGCTTCCGATTCCGTGGGTGACGATCGCGTAGGCGTACCGGTCGGTCGAAGCCAGCTTGGCGATGCTGACCGAGCCGACAGCGCCGGACAGCCGCACGCGCCGCCACGTGCCGGCACCGTCATGGGTGGCCAGGAGAACCTGGCCGTCGGTGGTCCACCCGTCGAGCTTGTTGGCGAAGTGGATTTTCGTCTGGTCAGGTGTGGACGACACCCGTGGGGCGGGCTGCTGCTGCCAGGTCTGCGCCCCGTCCGCCGTGCTGACCAGGGTCGGGCATGAACCGGCCCGGCACGGCGCGAAGCCCAGCACCCAGCCGTCGGCGGGGCTGGTCCACGAGGTGGACGTGGGAGCGAAGCCGGCGGGTACGCCGGCGGTGGACACCGTGGTCGGGGTCACCGCCGATGCCCGGTCGGTCGTGCTCGCCGAGGCGACGGAGGGAGCCACCAGCACGGCGAGGGCCGTCGCCGTGCCGACGGACGCGGACAACCGGGAGTACCACGATCTGCTGGTCGGCGGTGTGCCGGCGATGGCGGTGCGTTTCACGCTATCTCCAACCCTGTTGATCAAGTCGGTAAGGGACACAGTGGTGAGTGAAGGGAACTGGTCACCTTTGACTTGGGCAATGGTTGGCGGCCGGCACGTTGGCGCCATGGCGCATACCGGCCACAATCCGGCCGTGGCAGCCGAGATGAACGCCCCTGGTGGGCGCTGGTGTCGACGCCGATGACGACTGGGCGTTGCGTGCGCTGCTCGTCCCGGACCGTCGACCGAGTTGCCGCCGCGAGCGGGCAGCACGGCCGATGATCAGGGCCAGAGCAGCTCCTTGGCCCATGCATCGCCGACTCGGCGATAACGCAGTCGCACATGCCGCCGCTGGGCGTCGCCCTGCCAGAACTCCACCGTCACGGGTGTTACCGCGTAGACCGTGTGGCTCTCACAGAGCACATCGGGGTTGTCCCTGACGGCGTCTTCGGCAGCGGTGAGGGCGTGTTCGAGGTCGGCCGGATCGGTCAACACCTCGCTCTGCCTGCTGGCCAAGCTCGCCACCCGAGAACCAACCGGTCGGGCCAGGAAATCGCTGGCCGACGTCTGCGGATCGAGCGCCGCGACGCTCCCTCGAACACGGACCTGTCGTCCCTGCTCGCGCCAGTAGAAACCCAGGGCCGCAAGGGCCGGGTGGCAACTTGTCGGCCTTTCGCGCTGTCGGCATCGGTGGCGAACTGCCAGCCCCTGTCATCGACATTCTTGAGGAGCAGAGTACGAGTATCGGGCATACCGTCCGCGTCGACCGTGCTCAACGACATCGCATGTGGCTCCGCCACTCCGGCCGCGATGGCCTCGCCGAGCCACGACACGAACAGATCGTTGGGGTGTCCCGGCGCGTCGCCCGGCGCGAACTGCGGTAGCGGCTGCGCAAAGACCGGGAGGTCGCGCAGAATGTTACGTATGTTCACAGCCTGATCCTGCCGTGCGCCCGGAACTGGCCGTGCGGAGGCACCGGAACTACCGCCGGCACGCACCAGGCCCGACGGCGACGGATGCGGTGGATCGGTGGCTCTGCTGAGCTGGGTCGCAGCAGTAGGTCAGGGCCGCACGTCTACGCAGTCTCGATCACCCGTGCCACTGCTCGGCGAGCAGGCCGTAGATCAGCGTGTCCGTCCACTCGCCCTTGGCCCAGTGGTCCCGGCGCAGGTGCGCCTCCCGGACCATGCCCACCCGCTCGCACAGCCGCGCCGACGCCTCGTTGCGGGCATCGACGTGAGCGATGACCCGGTGCATGCCGCAGTGCCCGAAGGCCACGTCGACGACCGCGCGAACCGCCTCCGTGGCGAACCCGCGGCCGGAGACCGCCGGGTGGAAGGCCCACCCCATCTCGCCGCGGGACAGCGTCTCGTCGGCCGGCCACAGGATCACATCGCCGACGACCTCGCCCTCGTGCTCCGCCACCACGGCGAGACGGGACTCCGGCCCGGTGATCCCTGTGCTGCTGAGCCGCCTGGTGACCACCGTGGTGGCGAACTCCCGCGTCCACGGCTCCCACGGGATGTAGCGGGCGACGAGCGGGTCGCTGTAGTACGCGAGCAGGGCATCCACGTCGTCGGCCCGGTACCGGCGGAGGACCAGTCGCTCGGTACGGATCGGTAGTGCCAGCTCAGACATGCCGCCCAGTATCGACTCGCCGGTCTGACGGTGCGGTCCCGGGGCGCGAGCGGCCGTCGCGCCAGCCCGTGCTCGGCGTACAGTCTCCGCTCATGGTCGACACCGATGATGCCGCTCCCGGCTGGGCCGCTATCGACGCCGCGCTCGACCAGCTCTATCCGGGTGTCGAGCCGAAGCACTACGGCACCCTCATCAAGTGGGCGCTGGGCGGGCCCGATCCGCTGGACGGCCTGAGCGTCTATCCGCGCGCCGACCACTGGCACTTCGTCAGCTACGGCATGTCGGAGCTGTACGTCAAGGAGTCCGACAACGCCGACGAGTCGGGTTGGGGGTTCGAGTTCACCTTCCGGGTCGCCCGGACGGCCGCCGAGACCGATCCGCCGATGTGGGCGGCGAACTTCCTGCAGAACCTCGCCCGCTACGTCTTCCAGTCCGGCAACCCGTTCGCGCCCGGTCACCATCTCGACCTCAACGGCCCGATCTCGCTGGCGGAGCCCGACACCGCCATCCGGGCGATAGCGTTCGCCGACGACCCCGAGCTCGGCGCGATCGACACTCCGCACGGCCGGCTCCGGTTCCTGCAGATCGTCGGGCTGACCCTCGACGAGTACGCGGCAATCGAACGCTGGGACGCCGAGGGCCTGCTCGGGGCCGTGGCGTCGAGCCTGCCCCTGCTGGTCACCGACCTCCGTCGCGGCAACCTCACCGACGAACCCGGCGTCGCCACCGCCGTCGAGGAGGGCGCCCGGCGGGACGGGTCCTCCACCGGCTCCCTGTTCGTCGAGGAGGCCGGCTGGCGGACGGAGAAGGGCGGCTGGGCGCGCCGGAAGCTGACGACCACGGTGACCATCGGGGCGAACGCGGCGGAGCGGATCGGCCGGGTGCTGCGGGCGCGCCTGCCGTTCGGCCGCGGCCTGCTCATCGAGGCCCAGAACAGCAGCGTCGGCTTCCGGCCCGGCGAGCAGGTCGCCGTCACCGACGCCGGCGACGGATTCCTCGAGATCGAGCTCCCGCCGGCGGTGCTCCCGGAACTGATCCAGGTCCTGCGGCCGGTGGCCGGGACGTACCAGCTGGCGAGCGCGCCGGAGCTGGTCGTCGAGATCGTCCGGTCGCAGATCCGCGACCAGGAGGGTGCCGTCGTCGCCGAGGTCGGCTAGGCCGCAGCGCGCGTGACTCCGCAGGGCCGCCCGGGGGTACGCGAACAAGCGACCCGTACGCCTGGGCTTCCACTATGGACTGGGCGCTCTGGGCGCGACGATCCTCACCCTCGCCGTCGGTGCGCTGATCGGTCTCGTCCCGTCCCTGCTGGTCGAGCAGCGCAAGGAGAAGCGCGAGGATGGCGACCCGCTGGGACGCCCCGCTCTACGAGCTGAGCGTCGAGTTCGCGTCCACGGTCCGGGTCTTCCGCCACCTGGCCACCCGGATGAAGGGTGCGCCGGATCCCGCCGTCCAGCACGACCGTACGGAGGAGGAGCGGCAGCGGTTGCTGGCCCTGCTGGAGCAGATCCGTCTGGTCGGCGACGAGCGGGTCCAGCGCGCCGCCCGGATGGTGGTACGCCATTTCTGGGCGGTGCTCCGCGTCGGCGAGGGCCACGAGGACATCCGGGCGGGGGAGTTCGGTGGGGTGCCGCCGGAGACCAGGCTCAGCACGTCGCTGCACGAGTTCATTCCGTGTGGTGCGGGTGCAGCTGCGGGTGCCCGACCCGGAACGCATCGCCTCGGACAAGCCCGACGACTGGCCGGAGCTGACCGACGGTCAGCGACGGTTCCGCATCGGCCTGCCGCCCCGCTGAGACGACCAACCGCCGTCCCGACCGTCGCCGCGTGCGCTGATCCGTTCACGACATCAGCTCGACAGGGACCCCAGGAGGCTCCGGGCGGCGACGCCGATAACGTGATGGCCCGCGCCCGCCTCTACCCGACGTACAACGAGTTCAGGTATTCCGGGCCGTAGCGGCGCTCCAGGTCGGCCAGGCTCTCCGCGGTGTTCTCGACCTCCTTGATCAGCCTGGCCCGGGTCGGCAGCAGGTCCGGCTGCCAGGTCTCCGGCTGCCACAGCTCCGAGCGGAGGAACGCCTTGGAACAGTGGTAGAAGATCTGCTCGACCTGGACCTCGATCGCGAGGATCGGCCGGTGCCCCTTGACCACCATGTCGTCGAAGTACGGCGCGTCCCGCAGCAGCCGCGCCCGGCCGTTGATCCGCAGGGTGTCGGTCCGGCCCGGGATCAGGAAGATCAGGCCGACGTGCGGGTTGTCCAGGATGTTGCGGTAGCCGTCGGCCCGCCGGTTGCCCGGTCGTTCCGGGATGGCCAGGGTCGTCTCGTCCAGCACCTTGGCGAAGCCGGCCGGGTCGCCCTTGGGCGAGACGTCGCAGCTGCCGTCTGACCCCGCCGTCGCGATCAGGCAGAACGGCGAGGCGGCGAGCCACTGCCGGTCCCGTTCGTGCAGTACGACGCGTTCCTTGGCGACCGCCCGGGGCATCGCCGCCCCCAGCAGGTCGCGCAGCTCCTCGTGCGAGGTGATCTCCACCGTCACGTCCGCCTCCCCCGTGCGTTGACCCCGGTGGCGGCCCGGCCGGACGCCGACCGCCGTCCGTCAGCCTAGGTGGGCGTGGCGAGCGCGAGGTTTGCCCACCGGAGCGGCGGGTACCGGCTCACACAGCGCCCCCGAGCCGAGCAGTGGAGGCCCACCATGGAGAGCCGTCTGAAGGTGCTCGGGCACCCCGTGCACCCGATGCTGGTGATGTTCCCGGTGGCGCTCCTGGTCGTCGGCACGCTCTTCGACATCGTCGACACCGTCGGTGGCCCCGACTTCCTCGGCGAGGTGGCGTACTGGAACATCACGGTCGGCCTGGTCGGCGGCCTGCTGGCCGCCGCGGCCGGGACGTTCGACCTGCTCGCCATCCCGGCCGGCACCCGCGCGAAGCGGGTGGCGCTCACCCACGCCGCCGCCAACGTGGCGGTCATCCTGCTCTTCGCCGCCGTCTGGGCGGTCCGGCTCAACGCCGACTCCCGGGCGGCCGGCGGCGCGCTGATCGCCATCGAGGTGGTCGGTATGGCCATCCTCGGCGTCAGCGCCTGGCTCGGTGGCGAGCTGGTCGACCGGCTCGGTGTCGGGGTCGACCGGGAGGCCGGCCTCGACGCCCCCAGCTCACTGCGGCCCCCGGCGGCCACCCAGCGGATCGGAGACGTGCGATGACGGAACAGCCCGGCGGTTTCGGCCGCGGATGGCGGGGTCGGCAGCAGGGCTGGGACCCGATGGGGGAGCTCCAGTCGCTGCGGTCGGAGCTGAGCCGGCTGGTCGGCGGCCGGGGTGGCACGTCGGACGTCCAGCTGACCGAGACCGCCGACGGCTGGGAGGTGGTCGTCCGGCTGCCCGGCGTGGCGCCCGAGGAGGTCGCCGTCGAGCTGGACGAGCGGGAGCTGTGCGTGCGCGCCCGCTCCGAGGCGGAGGTCAACGCCGACCACGGCATCCCGGGCGGCTTCGAGACCCGCGGCTTCGAGTACCGGATCGACCTGCCGTCCCGGGTGGACCCGGACGCCATCGACGCGGTGATGGACCACGGTCTGCTGCGGGTCCGCCTGCCCCGGGCGAAGCGGGCCGCGCCGCGGACCATCACCGTCGGCCGCGCCGGCCGCCGCAGCGGTCCGGCCGCCGTTGGTACGGGCAGGCTCGCCGATCCGGCGGCGGACCGGGAGATGCACCACCCGGACACCACCGCCGAAGAGATCGACCGGCTGTAGCGTCCGGGTGGCCATCGCGTCCCTGCTCGGCCCGGTCGGCGAGCGCGTGCCCGACGTGCGGCGCATCGCCGTGCTGCGCGCCAACGCGCTCGGCGACTTCATCTTCACGCTGCCCGCGCTGGAGTCGCTGCGGGCCGCGTACCCGGAGGCGGAGATCGTGCTGCTCGGCGCGCCGTGGCACGCGAAGCTCTGGCGCGACCGGCCCGGCCCGGTGGACCGGGTGCTGGTCGTCCCGCCGGCCCCCGGCATCCGCGACCCCGGCCCGGACGAGCCGCCCGCCTCCATGGACGACTTCCTGGAGCGGACCGCCAAGGAGGGCATCGACCTGGCGGTGCAGGTGCACGGCGGCGGGGCGAACTCGAACCCGCTGATGAGCCGGCTCGGCGCCCGGGTCACCGTCGGGCTGCGCGCCGAGGACGCTCCGCCGCTGAACCGGTGGATCCGGTACGTCTACTACCAGCACGAGGTGATCCGCTACCTGGAGGTGGTCGCCCTGGTCGGCGCGCCGGCCACCACCGTGATCCCCGCGCTGGCCGTCACCGACGCGGACCGGGCCGAGGCGCTGGCGGTGCTCGGCGAGCCGGACCGGCCCCGGGTGGCGCTGCACCCCGGGGCCACCGACACCCGCCGGCGCTGGCCCGCCGGGCGCTTCGGCGAGGTGGCCCGGGCGCTGCACGGCGACGGGTACGAGGTGCTGGTCACCGGCACCCCCGCCGAGCGGGAACTGGTCGACGCGGTGGTCGTGGCGGCCGGCGTGCCGGTTCGCCCGCAGGTCGGCACGCTCAGCCTCGGCGGGCTGGCCGCCGCGTACGCCGGGTGTGAGCTGGTGGTCTCCAACGACACCGGCCCGCTGCACCTGGCCGGCGCGGTCGGCACCTCCACGGTCGGCATCTACTGGTTGGGCAACCTGATCAACGGGGCGACGCCGCTGCGCGCCCGGCACCGGCCGATCGCCTCCTGGACCACGCACTGCCCGGTCTGCGGCGTGGACTGCACGCCGGGCATCTACCCGCACCGGCCGGGCGACGGCGAGTGCCCGCACCGGGACTCGTTCGTCACCGACGTGCCGGTGGTGGAGGTGCTGGAGGCGGCCGCCGAGCTGCTCCGCCCCGAACCGGGCGCACCGCGCTGACCTGCCTAGACGGCCCGGCTCAGGCCGGTTGCGGGGTGTCGGAGTCGGCGAGCACGACCTCCCAGGCCTCCACCTCCCGCTCGGTCACCGTGGTCGGCGACTCCAGGTGGTACGCGCCGCTGGGCAGCACGCCGGCGCCGCCGTGGCGCGCCATCACGGCGAGCTGCGCGGCGACGTCCTCGCCCTGGTGGCGCTCGTGCACCCGTCGCCAGAAGTCGAACCCCCCGGAGTCGACCAGCGCCGCCCGGTCGTAGAGCACGCAACCGCCGATCCAGGAGACCTTGTACGCCCGCCACGCGCCCGGCGGCAGGTCCAGCTTGCGCGTCACGTGCAGCAGGTTCGCCGCCGGGTGGATCGACGCCCGCTGCCACTGCGGGGTGTCCGGCCGGATCCGTTCGGGCACCACGGGGCTGTCCCACTCCTCGTAGTGGGCGTGGGTCTCCGGGCGCACGTCGTCGGCGTACGACAGGCCGTGCACCGCGTTGCCGACGAAGCCGCAGCCCAGCTCGCCGATCGCGGCGACCAGCCGGTGCAGGGTGCCCGGCTCCAGCCAGACGTCGTCGTCGAGGCAGAGCACGTACCGCGCCGCCGACCGCCCCAGCAGGTACGCGCGGTGCTCGGCCAGCCCGCGCCGGGGCAGCCGGCGGGTCAGCAGCACCGGGTGCCCCCGGTGGCGCAGTACCCGGGCCATGGTGGCCGCCGCCGGGTGGGTGTACGCCGGCTCGCCGTCGGACTGGTCGCTGACCACCACCCCGAACCCGGGTACGCCCTCCTGGGCGGCCAGCCCGGAGAGGGTGACGGCCAGTTCGGCGGGGCGGTTGCGGGTCGGGATCAGCACGTCGAGCTGCCGGGGCCGGCGGAACTCCTCGGCGCTGCCGAGGTCGAGCGGTCGGTTCACGCCGACCTGCCCATCCGCTGCGGGGTTCCGGACTGCGGCGACCGGGTGGACTGCGGCGACCGGGTCGGCTGCGGCGACGGGGTGGACTGCGGCGGCTGCGGCGACGGGGTCGCCTGGGCGCGGATCCGTTCGATGATCGCCGAGGTGGAGCGGTCCGGCACGTACCCGAGGGTGCGGACCTGACCGCCGAGCCGGCGGACCAGCGGCGCCTCCGGCACCATCTCCGGCGGGTAGTCGCCGCCCTTGACGTACACGTCGGGCCGGACGGTCTCGATCAGCGTGGCCGGCGAGTCCTCCTCGAAGACCACCACGTGGTCCACACAGGACAGCGCGGCGAGCAGGGTGATCCGGTCCTCGACCGGGTTGACCGGCCGGTCCGGGCCCTTGAGCCGGCGGACGCTGCCGTCGGAGTTGACCGCCACCACCAGCAGGTCGCCCAGCGCGCGGGCCTGCTCCAGGTAGCGCACGTGCCCGGGGTGCAGCACGTCGAAGCAGCCGTTGGTGAAGACGATCGAGCGGCCGGCGCGCCGGTGGTCGCCGACGATCGCGGCCAGCTCGGCCGTGCCCACCAGCGTCGGGTGGGCCGTACCGTCCGCAGTGGTGCCCAGCGCGGCGAGCAGGTCCTCCCGCCGGCAGACGCAGGTCCCGGTGTCCGACACGGTGATCGTCGCGGCGAGCTGGGCCAGTTGGGCCGCGGTCGGCAGCGGCGCGTCGGCCGCCAGGGCCAGCGTCATCGCCGCCAGGTACGCGTCCCCGGCGCCGACCGCGTGGCTGGCCGGGACGGGCGTGCTGTGGCTGCGCCGGGGCTCGCCGTCGGCCCCGCCGACTACCGCCCCCTCGGTGTCCAGGGTCACCGCCACCACGTCCGCGCCGGTGTGCTCGCGCAGTTCCTCCAGCCGCGACTCGGCGAGCACCGCCCGGTCGACGCCGTCGCCGGCGGCGGTGTTCAGGGTGACCCCGGTGCCGGTGACGCTCAGCCCGTCGCCGGTCATCGCCACCCGGTCCTCGCCGGGCGTGGGCTCCCCGGTCGGCCCGGTGCCGATCACACCGGACCGGTCGCCGGTGGCGGAGAGGCGTACGCCGGCCCCGCCCGGGGCCGCGCCGACGCTCAGCTCGGACGGGCCGTCGGCCGGGTCGACCGGCGGGTGGTCCAGGTGCAGGTCCGGGCCGGCGGCGGTCCGTCCGGCGGGACGCGGCGCGGCGCCGAAGCCGGCGGCGGCGCGGGCCAGCAGCCGGGTCGCCTCGGCGAAGCTCGGGGTCACCACGGTCGGGGCGAGGCCCCGCCAGTCGGCCAGGTCGTGCGCGTCCAGGGCGACGGTGGTGTAGCGCTCGCGGTTGGCGACCAGCCAGGCGCGCACCGGCGCGGGCAGCGCGCCCAGGCCGTAGTCGCAGACGACCAGGGTGGGCGTGGCGCCACCGGCGGCCGCCTTCAGCTCCTCGGTCGCGCAGTCCAGCGCGGTGAGCAGGTCCCGCACCCCGTCGTCGTCGAGCGCGTCCTCCGGGTCGCCGGAGTCCTCCCGGAGCAGGATCTGGTTGCCGGCGAGCATCCGCCGCTTCACCGGCGTCGGCCGGTGCGGCTGGCCGACCGTACGGTCCCAGACCCCGGCCCGGTCCAGGCAGTCGTGCAGTTCGTCGCCGGCCACGTCGGCGCCGACCGGGGCGACCAGCAGCGCCCGGCCGCCGAGGGTGGCGATGTTGACCGCCGTGTTGGCGGCGCCGCCGGCGGCGGAGATGCGCCGGCGCAGGGTGAGGACGGGGGCGGGCGCCTCGCGGCAGAGCCGGTCGGACTCGGCGAACCGCCACTCGTCCAGCATGGCGTCCCCGACGACCAGGACCGGGCGCCCGAGCCAGCTCTCCACGACGGTGGCGAGCCGGCGCTGTTCCGCTGCTGCTCCTGCCATGCCTTCCCGACTCCCCCGAGGGCTTCGGGCCAAACATCCCCGCCAGCCGGGGCCACGTTTCGGGCATTCCGGCCCGGGAACCGGCAAGGGACACCCCGGAGAGGAGCAACACGACATGGCAGCGACGACACTGCAGGGCCGGCGGATCGCCTTCCTCGCCACGAATGGCGTGGAGGAGGTCGAGTACGTGAAGCCGCGCCACGCGGTCGAGCGGGCGGGCGCGACGGTGGAGCTGGTCTCGCTCAAGCCTGGCTCGATCCAGTCCTTCAACCACCTCGACCACGGCAGGACGTACGGCGTCGACGTGACCGTGGCCGACGCGGACGCCGGTGGCTACGACGCGCTGGTGCTGCCCGGCGGCGTGGCGAACCCGGACTTCCTGCGGACCGATGCGGACGCGGTCCGATTCGTGAAGGCGTTCTTCGACGCCGGCAAGCCGGTCGGGGTGATCTGCCACGGCCCGTGGACGCTCATCGAGGCGGACGTGGTGCGCGGCCGACGGATCACCTCCTGGCCCAGCCTCCGCACCGACCTGACCAACGCCGGCGCCACCTGGCTAGACGAGCCAGTGGTCAAGGACAACAACCTGGTCAGCAGCCGCAGACCCGCCGACCTCCCCGCCTTCTGCACCGCGATCGTCGAGGAGTTCAGCTCCCGTTGATCATGAAGTTGTTGTCGACCGGCCCGGCGGGTCGGGACAACAACTTCATGATCAACGCGCCGGGTCAGCCGGACTGTCGACGGGTTTTTCCGGCGGGGGCGCATGTTCGGCACGGTCCGGGATAGAAGGCGGGATGACGATGGAAGCCCAGGGCGGCCCGGTCCTGCACGCCCGCCAGATCCGCCTGCTGATGTTCGGCCTGATGACCGGGATGCTGCTGGCCGCGCTCGACCAGACCATCGTCGGTACGGCGCTGCCCACCATCGTCGGCGAGCTGGGCGGCATCAACCACTACTCCTGGGTGGTGACCGCGTACCTGCTCGCCTCCACCGCCTCCACCCCGCTGTACGGCAAGATGGCCGACCTGTACGGCCGCCGACCGGTCTTTCTCTTCTCGATCGGCACGTTCCTGCTCGGCTCGCTGCTGGCCGGCCTGTCGCAGAACATGACCCAGCTGATCCTCACGCGGGGCATCCAGGGCATCGGCGCGGGCGGCCTGCTGACGCTGGCGTTCACCATCATCTCGGACGTGGTCTCACCCCGGGATCGGGGCCGCTACCAGGGACTCTTCGGCGCGGTCTTCGGCCTGTCGTCGGTGGCCGGGCCGCTGGTCGGCGGGTACTTCGCCGAGACGAACTGGCGGTGGATCTTCTACATCAACGTGCCGCTGGCGATCCTGGCGATCGTGGTCTGCTACCACGTGATGCGGCTGATCCCGTTCGAGCGGCGGGAGCACGCGATCGACTGGCTCGGCGCGGGGCTGCTGGTGGCCGGGGTGAGCGCGCTGCTGCTGGCGCTGAGCTGGGGCGGCAACGAGTACGCCTGGGGCTCCGGGGTGATCGTCGGGCTCTTCGTCGCCGGGGTGGTCCTCGGGGTGCTCTTCGTGGTGCAGGAGGCCCGGGTCGCCGAGCCGATCCTGCCGCTGCGGCTGTTCCGCAGCGCCACCTTCGCGCTGGCCAACTCGGCCGGTTTCGTGCTCGGTCTGGTGATGTTCGGGTCGATCATCTTCATCCCGCTCTATCTCCAGATCGCCAAGGGGGCCTCGCCGACCCGCAGCGGACTGCTGATGCTGCCGATGATGGCCGGCATCATCGTCACCTCGGTCCTCACCGGCCGGGCGATGAGCCGGATCGGTCGGTACAAGTGGTTCCCGGTGGTCGGCTCGGTGGTGCTGCTGGTCGGCATGCTGCTCTTCACCCGGCTGCGGGTGGAGACCTCGCTCTGGGTGGCGTTCGGTTTCATGGTGGTGATCGGCGTCGGGCTGGGCCTGTGCATGCAGTCGCTGATCCTCGCGGTGCAGAACGCGGTCGACGTCCGCGACCTGGGCGCGGGGACCTCGTCGGCGACGTTCTTCCGGTCGCTGGGGGGTTCGTTCGGGGTGGCGATCCTCGGCGCGGTGCTCTCCTCCCAGCTGACCGGGCAGCTCGCCGACCGGCTGCCGGCCGCGATCGCCCAGCTCCCTCCGGAGCAGCGCGCCGCCGTCGAGGCCAGCGGCGGAGCCGACATCTCGATCAACGACCCGGCGACCATCCTGGCGCTGCCGGGGCCGGTGCGGGCCGCCATCCAGGGTGCCTTCGTCGACTCGCTGGACATGGTCTTCCTGACCGCCGGACTGATCGCCATCCTGGCGGTGCTGGTCACCCTGGCCCTGCCGGACGACCAGCTGCGCGGGACCGGCCCGCAGGGCGCGACCGGCGGCGCCGACCCGCTCGGCGGCAAGGCGCCCGCCGCCGGCGGGAAGCCGATCACGAAGGAGTCGAAGGAGGAGGCCGCCGCCGACATGGAGGCGAAGTCGCAGACCATGCTCTGACACCGGCGGCTATGCGGATACGGCCGCGAGCAGGTCGAGGATCAGGGCGAGCGGGGGCCAGGCGGCCCGGCCCCGGCGGGTGACCGCGTACGACCGTAGCCGGGCCTCCGGGCCGGTGAGCGGGAGCAGGCGTACGCCGGGAACGGTCGGCTGGTCGGCGGGGAGCAGCCCGACCCCGAGGCCGGCGACGATCAGGTCCTGGACGAGTTCCAGGCTGTCCGCGCGGTGCTCGATCCGGGGTTCGAAGTCCGCCATCGAGGCGATGGTCCGGACGACCACCTCGTCGGCGGTGTAGCGGGAGTTGACGATCCAGCCGCGGTCCCGGAAGCGGTCGAAGACGGCTGCGGCGTGGTCCGGGACGTCCCCGACGGCGTCGGCCGGCACGCCGAGGCTCCACGGCGCCGACCAGAGCGGGATCGCCTCCAGCGTGCGGTCGACGGGCGCCGGCGCGAGGTTGTAGTCGTACGTCAGGGCGAGGTCGACGTCGTCGGTCGCCAGCAGCGCGAAGGCCTCGGCCGGTTCGTGTTCGTGGATGCGCAGCTGGACCCGCGGGTGGCGCGCCGCGAGGTCGGCGGTGACCGGCAGCAGCGAGCGGCGGACTGCGGTCGCGAAGCCGGCGACCCGGACGGTGCCGGCCGGCTCGGCGCGCGGGTCGAGGTCGAGCCGGGCCACCTCCACGGCGGCGAGGATGGTCACCGCGTGCTCGGCCAGCCGGCGCCCGGCGGGGGTGAGCCGCACCCGGCGGCCCTGCGGCTCGATCAGCGTCGCGCCGACCTCGCGGGAGAGCGCGGCGAGCTGCTGCGACACGGTGGACGTGGTGACGCCCAGCTCGTCGGCGACCTCGCGCATCGAGCCGAGCCGGGCCAGCTCGCGCAGCAGTCGCAGGCGGCGCAGGTCCATGCCGCAATTGTTCATCATTGGCGAACGGTGCGTCCAGCAAAGTCACGTGGACGTGAACGGTGGGTAGCGGCTCTACTGGGGGCATGGCTCCCACCCGTACCGGCGCGGCGATGGCCGTCGCGTCGATGTTCTTCGTCCAGCTCGGCCTGGCCGCCTCGGTCGCCCTCTTCGACGAGGTGGGGCCCGACGGGGCCGCCTGGCTGCGGCTGGCCTGGGCCGGCCTGCTGCTGGTCGTCCTGGTCCGCCCCCGGCCGGCCAGCTTCACCCGGCGCGCCCTGCTGGCCTGTGTCGCGCTCGGCGTGGTGACCGCCGGGGTGACGATCCTGTTCATGGCCGCGGTGGCCCGCCTGCCGCTGGGTACGGCGAGCGCGCTGGAGTTCCTCGGCCCGCTCGGGGTGGCGGTGGCCCGGGGCCGGGGCGGGACGAAGCTCTGGCCGGCGCTCGCCGCCGTGGGGGTGCTGCTGCTCACCGAGCCGTGGCGCGGCGGGGCGGACCTGGTGGGTGTCGGCTTCGCGCTGGCGGCGGGCGCCTGCTGGGCGGCGTACATCCTGCTCACCCAGCGGGTCGGCGACGAGGTCTCCGGCATCCGCGGCCTGGCGGTGTCGATGCCGGTGGCCGCGGTGGTCGCCACCGTGGTGGTCGGGCCGGGCGTCCTCGGCGACCTCACCTGGCCGGTGCTGCTGGCCGGGCTGGGGCTGGCGGTGCTGCTGCCGGTGGTGCCGTTCGTGCTGGAACTGCTCGCCCTGCGCCGCCTCACCACCGCCGCCTTCGGCACGCTGATGAGCCTGGAACCGGCGATCGCGCTGGTCATCGGCCTGGTCGCGCTGCACCAGGTGCCGGGCGTCGGGGCGGCGGTCGGGATCGCCTTCGTGGTGGCCGCCGGCATCGGCGCGGAACGCACCGGCGCCCGGGCCGAGGCGGTCGCGCCCAGCCGACCCGAGCCGGCCGTGGTCGGGACTACTTGAGGATGAGCCGGTTGGTCTGCTCGAAGACGTCGAGGTCGGCGAGGGTCTCCGGCACCGAGGCCGACAGCGGCGAGGGGAACGCGTCGCGGGGGAAGAAGCCGGCGTCGGTCGTCTCGTCGGTGACCCGGGCCAGGTCGCCGTCCCAGTCCTCGACCCGGAACGCGGCGGTGAAGATCTGGTAGGTGTGGCCGTACATGTTGGTGTGGGTGCGGTCCGGCCCGGTGTAGAGGGCGAACGCGCTGACCCGCAGCGCGCGCAGCCCGGTCTCCTCGCGGACCTCGCGTACCGCGCAGTCGGCGATCGACTCGCCCAGCTCCATCGCGCCCGCCGGCAGGGCCCAGTGGCCGTTGTCGGAGCGCTGGATCAGCAGCACCCGGCTCGCGTTGTCGCGGACCACGGCGCGGGCCCCGACGAACATCAGGGTCCGGTCACCGGCCAGGGCGCGCAACTGCCCCACGTACGAGTCCGCCCACGAGATGCTCACCCGGACAATTTACGCAGCTTCCCGGGGGTGCCTCCGGCGTTCCGGGGGTTCCCAACCTGTGACCGGCAACACTAGCTTGTTACCCATGCGTAGCACGATGATGGACGCCCCCCTCCAGGTCGCCCGGATCCTCGAACACGGCTCCACCGTGCACGGCACGGCCGAGGTCGTCACGTGGACCGGCGCCGAGCCCCGCCGGATGACGTACGCCGAGGTCGGCCGCGCCGCCGCCCGGCTGGCCCACGCCCTGCGCGACGAGTGCGGGGTGACCGGCGACGAACGGGTCGCCACCTTCATGTGGAACAACAACGAGCACCTGGTGGCGTACTTCGCGGTGCCCAGCATGGGCGCGGTGCTGCACACCCTGAACATCCGGCTCTTCCCGGACCAGGTCGCCTACATCGCCAACCACGCCGAGGACCGGGTGGTGCTGGTCGACTCGACGCTGATCCCGCTGCTGGCCCGGGTGCTCGGCGAGATGACCACGGTGCGACACGTGGTGGTGGTCGGCGGCGGCGACCCCGCCCCGCTGGTCGCGGCGGCCGGCGACCGGATCACCGTGCACCACTGGGACGAACTGCTGGCCGGCCGCCCCGACAGCTACCGGTGGCCCGAGGTCGACGAGCGGGACGCCGCCGCCCTCTGCTACACCTCCGGCACCACCGGCAACCCCAAGGGCGTGGCCTACTCGCACCGCTCGATCTACCTGCACTCGTTGCAGGTCTGCATGCCGGAGGGCTTCGGCCTCGGTCCGGTCGACCGGGAGCTGGCCATCGTGCCGATGTTCCACGCGATGTCGTGGGGCCTGCCGTACGCGGCCTTCCTCTCCGGCGCGTCGCTGATCATGCCGGACCGGTTCCTCCAGGCCGCGCCGATCGCCGAGATGATCGCCGCCGAGCGGCCCACCCTGGCCGGCGCGGTGCCGACCATCTGGAACGACCTGCTGTCCTACCTGGACAATCATGACGTGGACACCTCCTCGCTGACGGAGGTGATCGTCGGCGGTTCGGCCTGTCCGCCCGCGCTGATGCACGCGTTCGCCGAGCGGCACGGCATCGAGGTCATCCACGCCTGGGGGATGACCGAGATGTCCCCGCTGGGCTCGGTGTCCCGGCCGCCGGCCGGTGCCAGCGGCGACGAGGCCTGGCGCTACCGCTACACGCAGGGCCGGGTACCGGCCGGGGTGGCCGCGCGGATCGTCGGCCCGCTGGGCGAGCCGCTGCCCGCCGACGGGACGTCCGTCGGCGAGCTGGAGGTCCGGGGCCCGTGGGTGACCGCCCGGTACGTCGGCGACGACACCCCGGACGAGGAGAAGTTCCGCGACGGCTGGCTGCGTACCGGTGACGTGGGCACTCTCTCGCCGGACGGCTACATCACCCTCACCGACCGGGCCAAGGACGTGATCAAGTCGGGCGGGGAGTGGATCTCCTCGGTGGAGCTGGAGAACGCGCTGATGGCCCACCCCGACGTGCAGGAGGCCTGCGTGGTGGGGGTGCCCGATCAGCGGTGGGACGAGCGTCCGCTGGCCACCGTCGTGATCCGCGAGGGCGCCTCGGTGACCGCGGAGGAGCTGCGGGCGTTCCTGGCGAAGTCGGTGGCGCACTGGCAGCTGCCGGAGCGGTGGGCGTTCATCGACGCGGTGCCGAAGACGAGCGTCGGCAAGTTCGACAAGAAGGTGGTCCGGTCCCGCTACGCCGACGGCGGGCTGGAGGTGCGGGAACTGACCGGGCCGTAACGTTTTCCCGCGGCTCGTCGCCGTAAGGGGCAGGGACGCAAACTCCTGAAGAGCATCCCTCCCCAGGGGCGGCCCCGGCGTTCGCACCGCGCCGGGGCCGCCCGCTTTTCTGCGGGGCGACCCGCAACAGTCATTCTTGCGAAACATGTTCGCCTCTGTCCCGCTGACGAGGAAATCCGCCCAGCTCACAGTGCTCGGTGTCGGTGCCGGCTCGTAGGCTCGGGCTGAACCGGCCGCCCCCGGGCCGGCCTCCGTCGAGTCCGGAGACGTCATGGCAACCCTGAAGACCGCCCCGACCACCGCCAGCGTGGACGACTTCCTCGCCGCCGTGCCGGACGAGACCCGCCGCCGCGACGCCATCGCCGTCCGCGACCTGATGCGGCAGGTCACCGGCGAGCCGCCGACCATGTGGGGGGACGCCATCGTCGGCTTCGGGCAGCGGCACCTGCGCTACGCCAGCGGTCGCGAGCTGGACTGGTTCCTGGTCGGATTCTCGCCCCGCAAGGCGGCCACCACCCTCTACCTCGGCGAGGAATTCCCCGAGAAGGAGCAGCTGATGGCCCGGCTGGGCCGGCACACCGCCGGCAAGGGCTGCCTCTACGTCAAGCGGCTCGCCGACGTCGACCTCGACGTGCTGACCGAGCTGGTCCGCGCCTCCGCCGCCCAGGCCCGCGCCGAGTGAGGCGTCACTGCGCGCTGGTAGTGATCAGCACCTTGCCGACCACCGAATCCTCCACCGCCTGGTGTGCGGCTGCCGCGTCGGCCAGCGGGTAGTAATGCAGGGGCAGGCCGACCTCCCCGCCCGCCCGTACGCCGCCCTGGGCCACCGCCGCGGCCACGTCCCTGACCGCCCGCGCCTTGGCCGCCGCCGGCTCGGTGTAGACCAGCACGAACTGCCAGCGGGCGTTGGGCACCATGAGCGGCCGGATCGGCAGGGTGACCTCGGCGCCCCCGTCGTCGGCGTACACGCAGACCGCGCCGCCGGGGCGGAGCACCTGTACGTCAGTGGCGGCGTTGCGGGCGGCGGAGACCTCGACGATCGTGTGCACCCCGTCAGGGGCGATCTTGCGGACCTCCTCGACCACGTCCTGTTCCCGGTAGTTGATCACGAAGGACGCGCCGGCCGCCGCCGCCAACTGCGCCTTCTCCGGGCTGCTGACGGTGGTGATCACGCAGGCGTCCGCCCAGCGCGCGAGCTGGATCGCGGCGTTGCCCACCGCGCCCGCGCCGCCCTGCACCAGCACCACGTGGTCGCTGAGCGCACCGGCGTGCAGCTTGGTCGGCATGTACTCGCCGACGGTCAGGCAGCGGTGCGCGGTGAGGAACGGGATGCCGAGGCAGGCGCCCAGGTCGAAGTCGGCGGAGCCGAGGCTCACCGCGTGGCGGACCGGGACCACGGTGTACTCGGCGGCGGTGCCCCAGGGGCGCTGCCAGGCGGCCTCCCAGAGCCACACCCGCTTGCCGATCAGGATCTGGTCGACGCCCTCGCCGACCGCCTCGACGACCCCGGCGCCGTCCTGGCCGGGGGTCTGCCAGCCGGCCGGCAGCGGCCACTGCCGGCGACCCTTCCAGTCGGTCGGGTTCACCCCGGAGACGGCCACCCGGACCAGCACCTCGCCGCGCCCGGGTTCCGGCACCGGCCGGTCCACCAGCTTCAGCACCGAGGGGTCGCCGGTCTCCTCGTAGACGATCGCCTTCATCCCCGTCTCCCTCCGACAGTCGCGTCCCCATCTTCGCCGATCCCGCCGGGCCCGCCGTCCGTATCACCGGGTAGCCGGTGGAGGAGGGGTCATGCGGGACGTACCAGAGGCGACGCCACCCGTGACGCTCGGTGGCGTGGCCGGTCCGACCGACGCCGGGTGCGCGGCACCGGTGGAGGCGACCGGCGAACCGGGTCCAGTCCCGGCCGGCGCCCGCCGCGACACCCCGTTCCTGCCCCGGTCCAGCCGCAGCCGCCGGATCTGAGGCCGGTTGCTCCGCCGGCGGAGGCGGGTCAGCTGAGCCCGGCCACCAGGTCCGGAGTGAGGTCGTGCACCGACGCCAGCACCACGGCGGCGAGGGCCGCCGCGTCCGGGTCCAGCGGGTACGACCCGTGCGGGATCGCCACCACCCGCATGCCGGCGGCGGCCGCGGAGCGTACCCCGTTGGAGGAGTCCTCCACCGCGACGCAGCGGGCCGGGTCGACGCCGAGCCGGTCGGCGACGGCCAGGTAGACGTCCGGCGCGGGCTTGCCCCGCGCGGTCTCCTCGGTGGAGAGCGTCACCCGGAAGGCGTCGGTCAGGTCCATGGCGGCCAGCGCCGCGGCGATCAGCCGGGTCGGCGACGAGCTGGCCAACCCCAGCGGCCACCGCGCGGCCACCCCGCGCACGACCCGGTCGGCGTCGCCGATCAGGGGTACGTGCCGCGCGTACCGCCGGGTCATCTCCTCGACCACCTCGGTGGCGACCTGCCCGGCGTCGCGGTCGACGCCCAGCTCGCCGCTGAGGTGGTCGGCCCACTCGCCGGTGCTCATCCCCATCAGCCGGCGCTGGGTGTCCGGCTGCCAGGTGCCGCCGTGCGCAGCTACGTACGCCCGCCGGACCTCCTCCCAGACCGGCTCGGAGTCCACGATCACGCCGTCGAGGTCGAACACCACCGCATCCACCGTCACCCGCCCATCCTCCCCGACCGGGGCCGGGGCGGGGGCGTCAGCTCTGCAGGGCGGGCAGGCCGATCGGGCTGTTCTCCGGGATCACCGTGTGGCAGGCGCGGGCCATCGGCTCGAGCAGTTCGCGGAGACGGTCGGTGCGGTCCGCCCCGAGCACCCGCCAGGGGCGGGCGGCGGCGAGGTCGGTGGCGTCCTCGATCGCCTGGAACCGGGCCCGCCCGACGTCGGTCGGCTCGCCGTCCGGGCCGAGCCAGCCGCGCTCGGCCAACCGGCCCCGCGCCGCCTGCCACTGCTCCTCGGACCAGCCCCGACCGAGCAGGTTCTGCAGGGGCATGTCCACCGCGACCCGCCAGGCCAGCGTCTCCACCGGATCGAGGTCGGCGGCGACCAGGGCGGCGACGTGCCCGTCACCCCGGTGTTCGCGCAGTGTGGTGGCCGCCTGCCAGAGCCGGGCCAGCGGATACTCACCGCGCGGCAGGGCGGCGTTGGCCGCGCCCAGCACCCGGCCGGCGGGCTCCACCGCCGCGGCCGCCTCCTCCAGCAGGTCGGCGGCCTCGACCAGGTGGGACTCGGGCAGCTCGTAGGTCAGCTCGGCGAGTGCCTGCACGGCGCCGGTCAGCCGGGCCCGCAGCGCCTCCTGCGGGGTGGCCAGCCGCCAGACCGCCGGCAGCGCCCGGCTCACCATCGGCGGGGCGAAGTTGAAGAACGCGGCGATCACCGGGGCCGCCTCGGTGGGCCCCAGCGGGGCGGCCCGGCCGGCGAAGTAGCCCCGCCAGTAGCCGCGCAGCCCGACCGCCTCGTACGCGGCGCGGGCGCGCGGATGGAAGTAGGTGACCGCGTGGACGGGTTCGAAGTGCGTCCACATGAGCCGGGCGGTCCGCCCGGGATCGTCCAGCGCCGGCACGCGTACCTCCACGATGGTGAGGGGTCACCGCGAGGCGGTGCGGACCGCCCACGGTGACCCCGAACCTACTGCGCGTAGGTGACAGCCGGGAAGACCTCTGTGGGCTACTGCACCGCCAGCACGTCGACGACGAAGCGCAGCGGGCCGGACGGCGCGCCCGGGCGCTGCGGCTTGTCGCCGTACGCGAGGTCGGCCGGGATGTCCAGCTGCACCCGGCTGCCCACGGTCTGCCCCTGCAGGCCCTGGTCCCAGCCCGGGATCACGTTGCCCTGGCCGAGCATGAAGGAGAACGGCTCCGAGCGCTTCCAGGAGGCGTCGAACTCCTCGCCCGTCCGGTACGACACCCCGACGTAGTTCACGGTGATCTGCTGGCCGCTCTGGGCGGCGGCGCCGGTGCCCCGGATCAGCGGGGTGGCCTTCAGGCCGCTGAGTTCGCCCTCGCCCTTGCCGGCCGGCGGCTTGGTGCAGAGCGCCCGGTCGGCGCCGTCGGGCAGGGTCGGGAAGCCGCCCGGGCAGCCGGCGGGCGACGCGGCCGGCTTCGGGTCCTCGTCACCGCCCCGGGTCACCACGAACACCCCGACGATCACCGCGATCACCGCGAGGCCGGCGAGCGCCCCCAGCCAGGCCTGCCGGCGCTTCTTCGCCTCGGCGGCCTTCTGCGCCGCAAGCTGGGCGGCCAGCCGCCGCTGCGCCTTCGACTCCGGGCCCTGGCCCGCCGACCGGTTCTGCGTACGCTCGCTCACGTCCTCGACTCCCTGCTGGTGTGGGTGGACCGGCCCGACGACCCGCGGCCAGCGCACACGGTACCTGGATCGATGCCGCCGGTGTCCCGTCGCCCGCCCGCTCTCCCACCTACCGTCCCGCATTTCCCCGTCATCCCGGTTCGTCCGGGTGCCGGGGCGCGTCCGGCGGTAGGTTCTGGACCATGGCGATCCTCACCGACGAAGACCTGGCCCTGCTCGCTGAGCCCCAGCTGGCCCACGTGGCCACCGTCGAGGCCGACGGCACCCCGCACGTCACCCCGGTGTGGGTGGACACCGACGGCGAGCACATCCTTTTCAACACCGCCCTGGGGCGGCAGAAGTCCATCAACATCGAGCGCAACCCGGTGGTGGCGGTCTCGGTGGCGGACAAGGCCGACGACTTCCGCACCCTCTGGGTGAAGGGGACCGCCGAGCTGGTCACCGAGGGTGCCGACGAGCACATCGACCGGATGGCGAAGAAGTACCTCGGGCAGGACACCTACCCGTTCCGGCAGCCGGGCGAGCAGCGGGTGATCGTCCGGATCACCCCCACCCAGAAGCTCGGCCGCGGCTGACCGTCGGCGGGGGTCTCCGGCGTACGACGGCGGAGGCCCCCGGCCCGACGCTCAGGCGGTCTTGCGGGGCGCGGCCTTCTTCTCCGCCGCCTTCTTCGCCGGCGCCTTGGCGGCCTTCTTCTCCGCGGTCTTCTTGGCGGCCTTCTTCGCCGGCTCCGCCTTCTTGGCGGCGGCCTTCTTCTCCGCCGCCTTCTTCGCCGGGGCCGCCTTCTTCGCCGCCTTCGCCGCCTTCTGCGCCGAACGGGCCGACGAGATCGGCGTCGGCTCACCCGCGCCAGCGGCCGGCTGCTCGCCCCTGGCGGACCGGGCCCGCTCGACCGAGGCCTTCAGCGCCGCCATCAGGTCCACCGCGGCAGCCGGCGCGGCCTCCACCTCCTCCGGCTGCACCACCTCGCGCCCCTCGACCTTGGCGTCGATGACCTCCTGCAACGCCGCCCGGTAGTCGTCGGTGAAGGCGTCCGGCTCGAACGTGCCGGCCATCGAGTCGATCAGCGAGCTGGCCATCGCCAGCTCCGGGGGACGGACCTTCAGGTCCTCGTCGAGGAAGCCGAAGTCGGGGGTACGCACCTCGTCCGGCCAGAGCATCGTGTTGAGCAGCAGCACGCCCTCGCGGACCCGCAGGGTGGCGAGCTGTTCGCGCTGGCGCAGCGCCACCTTGACGATCGCCACCCGCTCGGAGTCGGCGAGCGCGTCCCGCAGCAGCACGTACGGCTTGGTCGCCGAGCCCTCCGGCTCCAGGAAGTACGCCTTGTTGTAGAGGATCGGGTCGACCTGCTCGGCGGGGACGAACTCCAGCACGTCGATCGCGCGCGAGCTGGTCAGCGGCAGTTCCGCGAAGTCCTCGTCGGTCAGGATCACCAGTTCGCCGCCGCCGAGGTCGTAGCCCTTGGCGATGTCGTCGTAGGTGACCTCCTCGCCGCAGACCTGGCAGGTGCGCTTGTAGCGGATCCGGCCGCCGTCGGCCCGGTGCACCTGGTGGAAGCGGATGTCCTTCTCCTCGGTGGCCGAGTAGAGCTTCACGCCGATCGACACCAGCCCGAAGGACACGGCCCCCTTCCAGATCGCCCGCATGCCGCGCTCCTCTCCCCGGTTCTGCCCAAGGATCCCAAACGATCGAACGGGGCGCACGCTCTTCGCTGCGCAACTACCATCGAAAGGTGCCCGGCGCGCCGCTGAAGCCGATGCTCGCGATGACCGGGCCGCTCCCGGTGGATGACGGCTGGGCGTACGAGTTCAAGTGGGACGGGGTCCGGGCGCTGGCCGACATCACCGGCGGCCGGCAGCGCATGTACGCCCGCAGCGGCGTGGAGATCACCGCCGCGTACCCCGAGCTGATCACCCTGGCCGAGCAGGTCGACGACGCGCTGCTCGACGGCGAGGTGGTGCTGCTCAACCAGACCGGGCAGCCGTCGTTCACCGCGCTGGCCGAGCGGATGCACGTCCGGGACTCGGCGAAGGCGGCCCGGCTCGCGGCGGCGGCCCCGGTGACGTACATGATCTTCGACCTGCTCCGGTTGGGCGGCGAGGACCTGACCGGGCGCTCCTATCGTCAGCGGCGGGCCTCCCTGGAGGCGCTCGGGCTCGGCGCGGCCCGGTGGGCGGTGCCCCCGGCCTTCGCCGACGGCGCGGCCACCTACGAGGCGGCCGGCGAGCACGGGCTGGAGGGGGTGATGGCCAAGCGGGTCGACTCGGTCTACCGGGCCGGCGTGCGCTCACCCGACTGGCTCAAGGTCAAGCTGGAGGTGACCGGCGACTTCGTGATCGGCGGCTGGCGGCCCGGCGCGCGGAAGATCGGCGGGCTGCTGGTGGGGGTGCCCGGGCCGGACGGGCGGCTCATCTACCGGGGTCGGGTCGGCGGCGGGATCGGCGCGGCGCTGGAGCGGGAGCTGCTGCGCGAACTGGAGCCGCTGCGCGCGGCGGCGTCGCCGTTCTCCGGTGACGTGCCACGCGAGGATGCCCGGGGCGCGATCTGGGTAACACCCCGGGTCGTGGTGGAGGTCAAGTACGGCCAGCGCACGCCCGACGGGCGGCTGCGGTTCCCCCGGGTGCTGCGGCTGCGGCCGGACAAGCCACCGGAGGAGGTCGACGATGCCGGCTGAGCGGTTCCGGGTGGAGGTCGAGGGGCGCACGCTGGAGCTGTCCAACCTGGACAAGGTGCTCTATCCCGAGGCCGGGTTCACCAAGGGCGAGGTGATCGACTACTACACCCGGATCGCCCCGGTGCTGCTGCCGCACCTGGCCGACCGCGCGCTGACCCGGATCCGCTTCCCCAACGGGGTCACCGGCGGCTCGTTCTTCGAGAAGAACGCCCCGGCCGCGACCCCCGACTGGGTACGCACCGAGACGCTGCCCGCGCCCGGGTCGAGCAAGGGCCGGGAGACCATCGACTACGTGGTCGCCGACGACCTGCCCACCCTGGTCTGGCTGGCCAACCTCGCCGCGCTGGAGCTGCACACGCCGCAGTGGAAGGTCGGCGAGCACCCGGACATGATGGTCGTCGACCTGGACCCGGGCGCGCCGGCGGCGCTACGCCAGTGCTGCCAGGTGGCGCTGCTGATGCGCGACCGGCTGGCTGACGATGGCATCGAGTCGTATCCGAAGACGTCGGGGAAGAAGGGCATGCAGCTCTGCTGCCCGATCGCGGGGACGCAGGATGCCGACGCGGTGTCGGCGTATGCCCGGCGGGTCGCGCAGGAGTTGGAGCGGGCGCAGCCCAAGCTGATCGTGTCGAAGATGGCGAAGAACCTGCGGCCGGGGAAGGTCTTCATCGACTGGAGCCAGAACAACGCGGCGAAGACGACGGTGGCGCCGTACTCGCTGCGGGCCCAGTCGGTGCCGTCGGCGTCGACGCCGCTGACGTGGGACGAGGTCGAGGCCGGGGCGGCCGGGAAGCGGCCGGCGACGAAGCCGTACACGGCGACCGAGGTGCTCAAGCGGGTGGAGAAGCAGGGTGACCTGCTCGCGCCGTTGCTGGAGGGCGGCCCGGAGCTGCCGAGCTGACGCCGTCGCCGAAAACGTCCGCCGTCCCAGCCAACCTTCTGCGGCCCCGCCACGTGGTAGGGGCGTGACCGACCAAACAACGACACTGTCCCCGACGGACCGGTCGTACGTCGCATTCGTCGAGGTGGCCTGGCAGCGGCACATCCGGCTGGCCATGCTGCTGGCCGGCGACCGGTGGCGGGCCGAGGAACTGCTCCAGGACAGCCTGGTCAAGGTGTACGAGCGGTGGCGGCGGCTGTCCCGGCTCGACGACCCGCACGCCTACCTGCGTCGCACCCTGGTCAACAACCAGACCTCGATCTGGCGACGTCGTCGCCGGGAGAGCCTCGTCGCGGATGTCCCCGACCGGGCCACCCCCGGCGGCGACGTCGGCCCGGATGCCGTCGTGCTGCGTCGGGCGCTGATGTCGCTGCCGGCGAAGCAGCGTGCGGTCGTGGTGCTCCGCCACTACGAGGACCTGCCCGAGCGCGAGGTGGCTCAGCTGCTGGGCTGCTCGGTGGGGACCGTGAAGAGCCAGAACGCTCGGGCGCTGGACAAGCTTCGCCACTTCCTCGATGAACCCTCCTACCCAGTGAGCAGGTGACCAGGCATGAACAACCTTGATGAGCGGCTCGCCCACCGACTGCACGACATCGTCGACGGTGAGTCCGACTCCGTACCCCCGGTGGGGGTGCTCCTCGACCGCGGTCGGCGGGCCCGCCGGCGCCGGACGGCCACCATGGTCAGCGCGACGTGTGCGCTGCTGGCGGTCGGCCTCGCCACCGTGGCGACCGTGACGACGACGCCGACGTCGGGGCGTCCCAGCGTCACCGCCGGGCAGTCGTCGCAGCCGGCGGCGGTGTCGCCGGCGATGGAGCTGGTCTCGGCCGTCACCGCCAGCCAGAACATCAGCTACCGGATGCGGCTGACCGATGACGGGCCGGGTGGGGGGCTGACGTACGAGGGCGCGTTCGACCCGAGGACCGCCACCGGGTACGTCCGTTGCCCAAAGGACGATTCGGTCATGACCGAGTTGCTTATCAACGGCACCCGGTACGAGGGCGGGGAGCGGCCGCTGGGCAAGCTGCCGGCTGACAAGGAGGGCCCGGGTGAGACGTACGGCCGCTACGGCCAGTACCCGGGCAAGTATGACCGGCTGTCCCTCTACGACGGCGGTAGCGGCGTCCTGGGTGCCGTGTCGCCCGACCCGGCGGCCCTGTTCACGGCGTTGAAGAGCGCGAACGCCACCATCACCGAGAACCCGGACGGCAGCCCGCACTTCACGTACACCGTGACGGACAAGCTGGGGTCGACCAGCGCAACCGGTGACGTCACGCTGGATCGCGACGGTCGGATCGCGAAGGTGGTGCTCACCGTGGCCTGGCAATCGACGGCGAAGGGCCGGCTCGACAAGGGGACGTCCACCATGACGCTCGAACTGTTCGACTACGGCGTCGCGGTGAAGGTGAAGCGCCCGGCGGACGTCGTCAAGATCAAGAGGTAGCCCCTGGCCCCCCGCCGGCAACGAGCTGCCCGCGGCCCGACGGCCGCGGGCAGCGCTCGCCTTCGTGGCATCCTCGCGCGTCGATGCTCAGCTACAGTCACTCATGGACAGCGATGAACTCGCAGGTGCCCTGCGCACCCTGCCGGCGCTCCGGGTCCGGACGATCGACGCCGAGGTGCAGGTGGTCGTGCCGGCCATCGACGACGGCGTACGGCTGCACCCCGACTCGGTGCTCCGGGCCCGGCAGATCTTCTCCCCGCGCGGAGATCCGGCCCTGGAACTGGTGGTGCGGCAGGACGACGCGCTGCTGCCACTGATCGTCCTGAACGACGACGTGGTGTGGGCGCCGGTCGATCCCGCCTCCCAGCTCGACAGCGCCATCCCGGTACGGATCACGAACGCGCCGCCGCTCGTCGCGTACACGGAGATGGAACGCGACGCCGTCGGCGCGGCGCGCGCCCTGGACGGCCCGATGGTCGACGTGGATGCCCTCAGTGCCACCCTCGTGCTGCACCGCTGCTTCATCGTGGGCGCCATGCGGTTCGGGCTGCGGCCGGTACGCGCGGCGGCCTGGTGGCAGCACCTCGCCGCCGCTCTCGGCGACGACTTCTGCCTCGGGCGGTTCCGACCCGACCCGGACTGGGACGGGCTGTTGGTGGAAGCCGGCGGGGTACGACTGCTCCACCCGGCGCCACCCCCGGCGCGGGACCTCCGGGCCGAGATCGACGCCATGACCATCGCCGACCTGACGGCGCTGGAGCCGATGTTGACGGTGGCCCGGGCGGACGAGGAGTTCATCGCGTCGTGGCGGCGCTGGGTGCCGATCCCGCCGCGCCGGTTCCGCGAGCTGATCTCGGCGGGTCTGCCGGACGCGCGGTTCGAGGTCTCGCTCTACCCCGACGGTGGCTGCGCCGTCGACCTGCGGATCGCGCCGGCCGGCACCCTGCACGCCCTGCTCGGACTGCGGTTCTCCTTCCCGGAGCGGCGCGCGTCGCTCGACGAGATCCGGCTCACCGACCAGGCACGGGGCAGCGGGCTGTTCCAACGACTCATGTTCAACGCGGAGGAACTCAGCCGGGAACTCGGCATGGCCTCGCTCAGCCTCCTGGCCACGGGCGTCGGCTCGTACGCGCTGGCCCGGTACGGCGGCTATCCCCGGGACCCGGAGCTGGGCCGGTCGGGCGGGCTCAGCGGCGAAGCTCCCGACCCGCCAGGTTCCGCCGCAACTCGGCGAACGCCTCCGGCCCGACGGTCTCCCGAGTCGCCGTGAGCAACTGGGCGCAGAGCGCCGTCGCGGTCTCCAGCCCGGCGCGGGCCTGTTCGATGTCCCGCAGCACCCGGTCGCGCTCGACCTCGGTGGCCGTGCGGATGTCCCGTACCTCGTGCCGGCGCACGCTGCGCACCTCGTCGGCCACCACCAGCACGAAATCCGTCCGGTCAAGGTCGAGCGAGGTGGCGTCGGGGCGGGGCCGGCTCGCCGCCACGGCCCGGGTGACGCTCTCGGCGGGCAGGAAGAGCAGCGTGGTGGTGGAGAACTGACTCGTCGCCGCCTGCTGCTGCCAGCGGGTCAGCAGCCCCGACTTCGCGTCGAGGAACGGCGCCACGCTGAGGGCGAACTCCACCTCGACGGTGGCGAGCAGGGGGCGCGCGGTCTCGATCCGATCTCTGAGCTGGTCCACCAGGGTGGACTGCCGGCGGAGCGTGGCGGCGAACTCGGTCAGGTCGTCGGGTCGCGCGGTGCCCGAGACGATCGTGCCGGCAAGGGCGAGGATCCGGTGTCCGGTGAGGCACACCTCCTGGAGGGCCAGGACGACGGCCATCAGTTCGGCAGCTACCTTCGCGTCCCGGGACACCGCCCGCCGGTCCAGCATCCTGGTGAAATACGAGCTGACGATCTGCACGACTGTCGACAACAGTTCGCCCATTCGACTGCCCCATTCCCGAGCCGGATGTGGCCGCGAGTGTAGTCGGCCCGGCGTGGCGGCCGGGGTCGTCGACGTTCTCGCCGGTCCCGCTCGATCGGTAGGGTGAGGCGTCGTCGTCACGAGGAGGACGCCCGATGGACACCGTCCAGGACCCGGTCGTGTGGGGGCGGGATGTGGCGAACGAGGCCGGCCCGCCGCTGCTGACGTACCTGGACGGGACGACCGGCGAACGGACCGCGCTGACCGCGCAGCAGCTCGGCGGCTGGGCGGCGCGCTGCGCCGGGCTGCTGCGCGACGGCTGCGGGCTGGGCCCCGGCAGCCGGGTCGCGGTGCTGCTGCCGCCGCACTGGCGTACCGCCGCAGTGCTGCTCGGTGCCTGGTCGGTCGGGCTGGCAGTGTCGTTCCGGCCGCGCGCCACCGCCGGGCTACCGGTACTCGAACCGGGCGGCGACCGGCCGTACGACGCGGTGTTCGTGACCCCGGAACGCCTCGACGACTGGCTGGAGGACGTACCCGACGGGACGCACCGCTACCTGGTCGGCACCGGGCCGGGGTCGCTGACCGACGTGCCGGTGGGCTGGCTGGACTGGTCGGCCGAGGTGCTCCGGCACCCGGCGACCCCGCCCGACCACCACGCCGTCCGGGCTGCCGACCCGGCCACCCCGGACGGCACCAGCTACGGCGAGTGGGGCGCGCTGGCGCACGAGGTCGCCGCCCAGCTCGGCCTGCGGGCCGGCGACAGCCTCCTGGTCGACGCCGCCGAGCACGAGCAACCGCTGAAGTGGCTGCTCGCCCCGCTGTCGGTCGGCGCATCCGTGGTCATCCACAACACCGTGGAGGCCGACCGGCTCGCCGCCGAACGGGCCACCCACGTCCTCTGAACCCCGCACCGCGCCCGGTCAGGCGCGGCGTACCTCCATGACCATCACCGGGTACGGCCCGGCGGCCATCGCGGCCGTGGCCTGGTCGGCGGGGATCACGTTGTCCATCCGCATCCGCAGGGTCGCGGTGTCGGCGGCGTCGAACACGATCCGCCAGCGCCAACCGCCGCCGTAGTCGCCCTCGAACTCGAACGTCTCGCCTGCTCCTGATCCTCCGGGCAACGACATCGGCACCGGCTTCTGATGCCAGGAGTCGCCCCACACGGCCGTGAGTGAGCCGTCCTCGCCGGCAGCGGCGATGAGGAGCAGGCCGTCCTGGGGTCCGTCGTCCGGGTGCCGCCAGGAGTAGGCGATCGAGGTGAGGTGTCCGCCGGCGGCCGTCGCCACGGTCATCGTGGCAGGGAACTCGGCGAGCGGATGATCGGGCATCAGCCGGAAGCCGTTGCTGCCCACCCAGGACCCGGCGAACTCGGAAAGGACCATCCGTCGACCGTAGGCCGCCGCGGGCGAGCCGGGAAGCGTCGTCGGTCCGACCGTTGCGAAACCGGCCCTTGCCATCCGGCAATCGACCCGCTCGTGGTCTGTTGTTAACGCCGCTGACGTGTTGTTATGGCGGAACGACGATGTCGGTCCCGTATCCCGGTGACCCTCGTCCCTGCCGCTGACGTGGCTCATCCCCCGGATGTGAAAGGGCAACGATGCGCAGAAGAAGATCGGCTTTCCAACTGGCGGTCCTGACCGCCACCGCCGCCACCTTCCTGGGGGCCGGCGGAGCCTCCGGGGCGGTCGCCTCGGCAGCTCCCGCGACCACCTCCCCGGGTGCCGCGGCCTGTGCGCCCGGAGCTGAGGCGCACAGCACCGCCCGGGTCGCCGAGGGCGCCACCGCCCAGGAGCCGGAGCTGTATTCGAAGAACGAGGCGAACGCCTACGGCGTGATCAAGGATTCCCCGCGCCTGGCCAACGGCAGCGTCACCGTGCCGACGGTCTTCCACATGGTCTCCGACCACCCGCTGAGCGCGGCCGAGACGACCAGGTGGAACACCCTGATCGCGGACCAGATGAAGGTGCTCAACGACTCGTTCGCCGGCAGCACCGCCGCGAACGCCGCCGACACGCCGTTCCGGTTCGACCTCGTCGACACGACGTGGACGGTGAACAGCGACTGGTACACCGTCGTGCCGGGCAAGAACGAGCGCGACATGAAGAAGGCGCTGTACACCGGCGACTCCCGCACCCTGAACGTGTACGCGGCGAACATCGGCGGCGGGCTGCTCGGCTGGGCGTACTTCCCGAAGGGCTACAACAACGGCCGCGACTTCATCGACGGCGTGGTGATCCTCGACGAGTCGATGCCGGGCGGCACGGCCGGCAAGTACGCCCTGGGTGACACGCTGACGCACGAGGTCGGGCACTGGCTGATGCTGGAGCACACCTTCGCGCACGGGTGCTCCGCTTCCGGCGACTACGTGGCGGACACCCCGCGTGAAGCGCACCCGCAGTTCAACTGCCCGGTGGGCGCGGACACCTGCACCGCACCCGGGCTCGACCCGATCCACAACTTCATGGACTACACGCAGGACTCCTGCATGGACATGTTCACCGCGGGACAGGCGGACCGGATGAGCGACGCCTGGGTGGCGTTCCGGGCCGGTGGCACCAAGTAACCCAAGCATTGTCGGGGGTTGGCGGGCCGCACTCAGCGGCCCGCCAGCTCCTTTCCTGTTGCGCCCACGTTCCCGGCCTTTCATCGCCGGTGGAGCCAGGGCGCGCGCCGTGAGCAGGGCGCGGTGTGGTCGGCCGGCAGGGCACACCGGCCGCCGCCGGGCAGTCGCCGGTCGCAGAAGACCCAGTGGCGTACGCCCTGCTGGTCCTCGGCCGAGACGGTCACCCCGCCCGGCTCGAAGCGGGCACTGAGCCGGGCCAGCACCCGGGCGGCGGTCCGGGCGAGGATCCGGGCCCGGAGCAGGTCGGGCGCGGTGACCGGCAGATGGATCACCCAACGCTCGATCATCGGTAGCGGTGGTTCGCCGACTGGGCGCTCTGCCAGGCGCGCAGCGCGTTCTTGATCCGTACGTTCTCCTCCTGCACCGCGACCAGGGCGGTCTGCGCGGCGGTGAGTTCGTCGGCGACGCGGTGCAGGAAGGTGCGGATCTCGACGGGGTCGAGGCCGCGCCGGCGCACGTTGAAGCAGCGCTCGCGGATCTGCCAGGGCCGGAGAGGCTGTTTCTGGTGGGCAACTGCCATCGGTGGTCTTTCCTCGCGTCGGCTCACCAGCCGGCGGATCAGGTCGCGCACGGGGGACCGCCCTTCGTCGGGTCGCGTCGAAGTGGAGGGGGCGGCCTCCGCCGGGTGGGGGCGGCGGAGACCGCCCCGCCCTGCCACCGCAGCCTCGATCGGCGGTACAGCAGCAGGGCCGCGCCGGGGGAGCGCGGAGGGTGGGGTCTCGGCGGCGATGCGAGACCGGTACGAGAGGCGCCAACCGACCGCAGCAGCACCGCATCACCGAGAGCGACGCTACCGATGCAGCATCACCTACGTCAAGTACCGCGCCGTCCTCTTCTGCTGAACCATCACCACTACCAGCTATGTCACCACCTTCACCTCTTTCAGCGGATGCATTGCCTACGTCGAGGGCGTGGATCAATACTGGGTGGGCCAACCGACTGCAAGGGGCCGCATCGTGCCTATTCCGCCCACCATGGACGAGCTGCTAGACGATCTGCGAAGCAAGATCAAGGACGGGACCTATCCGCCGGGCAGCCAGTTGCCCTCAGGTCGCGCGCTCGCCGACTCCTACGACGTCTCGCACTCGACCATTCAGCGCGCGATCGCGACGTTGCGGGAGCAGGGTGTGCTGGTCGGCCGCCCAGGCCGCGGCGTCTTCGTCGCAGAGTCCACCCGCCGCTGACCCGGGCTCGCTAGCGCACCACGCGCGACTGATGAGCGTGATGAGAGCTCTGGACAGATGAGGGATGAACGAAGTTCCTGATCAGGTCACTACGACGGGCCCGCGCAAGCGCCGAGAGAAGCACCTGCACTGACCGGGTCGACGGGCCACGTGAGGGCACGGAGCAAGGGCACACTCGGGTCAGCCCTGCCGTCGGGGCCCTCACTAGAATCCCCGTTCAAACTTTCTGGACAACTCTTCAAGGCGGCCCGCAACGGGCCGCACGCGCCGCCGCCAGGGCGCGCGCCGGCCGCTGCCGCTGGCGCTCTGCGGCCGTTACGCCTAACGCCCGGCGGCTGGCGCGGAGAGCGGGGAGCCCGAAGGGCCGCCGCAGAACGACAGGATCGTTGAGCGTGGTGTGGTGGGCCGGCAGCCGGCCGGGCCGCGCGGCTAGGACCCGCGCGGCGTAGGGAAGCGCATGCCGGGCCCGCCGGCGAGCTGGCGCACCGTGCGTGGTTGCGGTTAGGGCGCCTCCGGCGGGGCCCTCCGGCTCCAGGATGGCCGAAGATCGTCGGCAGCCGCCGGGTCCGTGGGTGGTTGCGGTAGGCCATCCCGCCTGCCACCGACCCGGGCAAGCCGAGCAGACCACCGCCCGACCCGCCAGCGCCCGAACGAGCCGTCAAAGGTCCGCTTGACGTTGCGGACCGGGCGGCGGCCCGCTCCCTAGGACGGCGGGTCGACGGCACACAGTGAGGATGGTGGGGTGGGTCGCCGGGTTGGTCTGACTCACCGGCAGACCGACGGTTGCTGTCCTCATCCCGATTCGTCGGCCAGCTCGGTGGCCCCGGCAGCTGCATGTCACCGGTCAGGCGTCGTGACCTGATAGGAGCCTGTGCGAGAGGCGCCCACCACTGTGTTGTCCGCATCGCCTGACCGGTGACGTGTCCACAGATTTTCGACGCAGACGAGAAAGGCGGACCTCACCAGCATGGCAGCCAAGACGCGATCTCTCATCGGTGGTGTCGACACCCACCGCGACACCCACCACGCCGCCGTCATCGACCGCACCGGCGGGCTCCTGGCCGACGCCGAGTTCCCCGCGACCACCGCCGGCTACGCGGATCTGCTGGCCTGGATGCGCTCCTTCGGGCGGGTAACTGCCGTGGGTGTGGAGGGCACCGGCAGCTACGGTGCCGGCCTGGCCCGCTATCTGACCAGCAAAAAAATCGCCGTCGTGGAGGTGGACCGGCCGGACCGCCGCGCCCGCCGCGCCCAGGGCAAGTCCGATCCGATCGACGCTATCGCCGCCGCCCGGGCCACCCTTGCTGGCACCGCGATGGGCACGCCGAAGACCCGCACCGGGCCGGTCGAGGCGATCCGCGCCCTGAGGGTCGCCCGTCGAGGAGCGGTCAAGGCCCGCACCGCCGCCTTGAATCAGATGCGCGGCCTGGTCGCCGCCGCCCCCGAACCCTTGCGGGCCCACCTGACCAGGACCAGCGCTGCTGTGCTGGTCAGCCGGTGCGCTGCGCTGACCTACGACCCGACCAGACTCCACGAGCCGGAGCACGCCACCGCCGCAGCCTTGGTCGGGCTCGCCCGCCGGGTCACGGCCCTCACCGAGGAGATCACCGCCCTCGACCGGCAGGTGGCACCCATCGTCCGGAAAGCGGCACCCCGCACCACGGCCCTGTTCGGTGTCGGCCCCGACGTCGCCGCCCAGCTGCTCACCACCGCCGGCGACAACCCCGACCGGCTGCACTCCGAAGCCGCCCTGGCCCACCTCTGCGGAGCAGCACTCATCCCCGCGAGCTCCGGACGGGTGCGCCGCCACCGCCTGCACCAAGGAGGCGACCGCGGCGCCAACCACGCCCTACACACCATCGCACTCTGCCGCATGCGCTACGACCAGCGCACCCGCGCCTACCTGCAACGACGCATCACCGAAGGCCTCAGCAAGCAGGAAATCCTGCGCTGCCTGAAACGCTACATCGTCCGCGACGTCTACTCCGCCCTGGTCGCCGACTTCGCCGCCCTGACCACTTGACCTCCATAGGAGCATCGGGATGGGCGTGTCCGACCGGCGCTATGCGTCTTTCGGAAGCAATCGAGTCCAGAAAGCGTTCATCTTGCGCTTCAAAAGGTCTACCTGAGCATCGTCTAGCCTGCCGACCCTTGAGGCATTGTGGGACGGGGTGCAGTAGCGATCGTCTGGATGGGCGGCAGGGTGATCCGGCCACGCGATTACCTCAGGGACGAAGTAGGCAGTCGGGAGGGGGTACATCTGGCTCAAGACGATGAAGGACTCCCCGAACGGCCCGCAGTCACCAAGGTGCATTACTTCATAAGGAGCTAGGCCGCCTGCCCGCAGCAGCTGCTGTCGACCTGGATCCTGATGGCTGACGGCGACCAAGGGAGCGAAGTGCAGCGTCCTGATTGATGGCTTGCCTGCCCGGGATGCCTTATCCATCGCGCAGCCATGGGTTAGAAGTACGGCAGGTCCCGGTGGCGAACTCACCGAGAGGCCGCCTTCTAGAGGCGCATCCACCGAGATGATCGGTACTCTCTCAAGGATGTCCCCTTGGCTGAACCAAGGCAGGTGCGTTTGCACCGGTTCTCCTTTGCTCGCCTATCACCAAGAAAGGTTGCAATTGTCGTCGTCTGCCTCGCCAAACTCGACATATTCGCCACCGCTCTCCGGCCCGTAATCAAAAGGCACGCGTCGCAGCATTGTGGCAGGCCTAGTGTCAGGCACCGAGACCTCTGGCTGGGCACTTCGGCGGACTACCGCATCCCAGCTACGGGTAGGAGTAAGCAGGCCGAGTGCGCGGCTCTTCAGTCGCTTCACTGACGAGGCCTCGCCATAAGACACGGCCAATACATCTGCGACGTTGAATTGGGATGCAATCGCGGCGGCAGGCATTAGCTAATCAACTCCCTGGTCGCGTCGGTGATGCAGGACTCGAATACGAAATTCTTGGCCTCTCTTTGACGCCAAAGAATCGCCCTGACTTCTTCGTCGAAGTCCGGTGCGGAGAGGCTTAAGTCAAGGTCCCGAAAGCAGTCAACGTCAAGAATTAGCGAGACTAACCCTTGGCCGGGGTTCTCGATGCCCGACGTAATGTTCACGATCCCGTCGAATTGTCGAAGGGGAACCTGAACCTGCATGAAATAACCGCTAAGCACCTGCGGCAGCTCCCCCGATAGTTCGGGATACGTTCGCAAATAGTCTTTGATCTCAATCGAGTCTGACGGCACATTGATTCTGTTGATAAAGCGCACCCCAACGCGAGTCAATGCCTCGGGTTTGGCTTCTTGGCGGTACTTCTGCCATACCCGCCAAGCTTCTTCGACGAACGGTTCCCAGTTAGGGTAGGGGGCAAGCCTGGAGAAAAGAAATCCCTGCACCGTCGCGTGGATTATTTGCAGCTCATCGGCACTTTTGAACACAAAGCCCAACTGACGGTGGTCTATCTGACTCGATACCTCACCGTCCGTGACCTCGATGCGGTTATCGACCTGGAGCCGCTTGTCGAGAACTGGGTACCGTGTCGCCTCTGCGCCGTGAATTCTTGCCAGGTCGTCCAGTGTCACATTTTCCGCATGCCTGGTTCGTAGCTCGATCACGGCTTCGATGATCGGAGCCTTGCTGTAGACCCTTCCCACGTGCTCACCCGTTCGACTTCGTCGGCCGCCGTTACCGGTATCAACCCATGATTGCCTACGATCGCACGTATGGCGAGAGCTCTGCCGGATCCTGCCCTGGCGCGCCTGCCGGGACTTGTGGTGCATTAGGGTACAGGTGTCCGTCTACCGTGCCTGGCTTTGGCTACAGCCTCAGGCTGCTGTCACGCCCGGGGCCCTCTCGCCGCCCGTCGGGCCAGCTGGCCTTCCCTGCCGGGGGCGGATTGATGGATCCGAGCACCGGCAGGGGCCGTGCTGCGGCCAGAAGCGAGCAGTCGGGCCGCAGGCCTCGTGTGCGCGAGACGTCCGAGCCGCGGAGGTTGGCGGGTGGTAGGCCGTATGTCTGATAGCGGACAGAGACCCGTCACGTACCGTCTCCGATCCACTACGTTCGATGCCATGAAGGGTCTGGGACGGTACTGGGGTTACCTGGCGTTCATCATCCTCATCACGGCCTGGTGGACACACGCTGCTGGGCCGGTAGTGCTGCTCGTGCTCTCATTGCTGGTCACGGCGTTTTTTTTGTTCCAAGCGCCTGTCTGGTGCTGCGCGATCAACCGCGACAGGTCGCTCTGCCGGAACAACTCCTCCGGGCTCCTGCTTGGGTGCAGCAAGCGGCAGCACAAGTGGCAGAAGCTCAGGATGACGGTTGTCCCGCACACTTGGCGCCAAGTGAACCGCGGGCTCTGGGCTTCCCCCAGAGAAGGGCTCACCACTCTTGGTGCTCTCGTCGCGATGATCTCGGCCCTTGCTGCCACGGCGATGAGTGTGGCCGGCCAGGTGTCTAGCTAGGCGGGTGGTCATCCGTTGCTTCGTTGATTGACGTTGTCCGGTCCGGACAAAGTTGGGCAGTCCGCAGGAACGTGGCCATCGGAGTGGTCACGTCCGGTTGAAGATGGTCATCCGGTGTCGAGCATGACGCCGCAGCTGCCCGTAGCGTGCCGCACGCAGACAAGGCGACGCGCGGCCGCTGCCCCCTAGCCCCTGGCCGTCGGGAACCGCTTCCAGGCCCTCTGCCGACGCTCCTCGCGGCGATACTGGCCTCGTAGCTCCTCCAGGTTCTCCCTCAACTCGTCAAGGCCGATGCCGTCGTCGTAGTCCTCGCCGGTGAACAGCCGCACCTGTACCTCCTGTTCGGCGCTGGCGACCTCGTCCTCGAAGAACTGCAATCGGTCCTCGTCGACCATCCCGTCGTCCGGGGGCGGCTCGTGAGCCAAGATGTAGTCGGTGATCAGGTCATCCAACCCTTGGCACCTGGCCCGCAACTCCGCGATCTGCGCATCGGACTCCTTGTCCCGCTGCTTCTGCTGCTCCGCGATCGCGGCCGCTGCCGACTCAAGCTCGTCGACTCGGGCCAGCAAGTCGATCTCCGGCCACTGCAGTTGGCCCTCCTTCCAGTTGCCGCCCGGAAGGGCACCCACCACAGCGGCGACCGTGACCACCACGCCCAAGATGATCGACGGGATCATCGCTGTGTCCGACCACTTGCGGGCTGCCCCGACCACACCCACCGCGATCATCGCCAGTCCAAAAAGAAGCAGCCCGACTCGTTTGCCTCTCGTCAGTCGCACAGCTCGCGAGCTTAGGCGTATGACGCCGTAGCTGTCCGGACCGTGCTGGCCGGGCGCGCCGACACCAGCCGCAGGCAGGCCGGTAAGAAATGGCCAAGTAGATTCCGGACTGACCTATCCAGCAACGTCCGTGCCAACCTGTCCCGCGCCTGGCCATCGCACCGACCGCAGGCCACCTGCTCCCAGACCGGACACCAGGACCAGGAGCTGGGGGCACAGGGTCAGCCATCGTCAGACGATGTCAGCAGTGAGTCGGCAAACAGCGCGCTACGCGACAATGAGGGCCGGGAAGGAGCGACAAAGCCGGCCGAGCGTGAGCGCACAGGACGATGCCTGCTGACGCTGCCTGACTACCGCGCAAGGCTCCCCCCGGCGGGGGTCGGGGACCGGCTGGCGATGCCGGCGTGGTTGGCCGCTGGATCGGGACGTGCTGGCGGCTAAGGCGTGTAGGACATCAGGTCTGTAGCGAGCAAGAGGGACAGCTCGGCCCCAGTCTCGGCGGGCGGTGCACCGTGATCGCCCTCCGTGTCGGCGATGTAGGGGTGTAGGAGCGATCCGTCCGGTAGCGCTCCTCGGCCTCGGCCGTCGCGTAGGACATCCGCTCGGCGTCGGTCAGCGTCACGCGTACCTCGGTGCACTGGGCCGGGGCGATCCAGCCCTGCGACTCGATGTCCTTCCACGGCGCGTCGTACCGCTTGGGGCCGATCAGGCTGAACACGTCGCCCTCCCGGCCGTCCTCGCGTACCAGAGTCGCCGTCAGGCCCAGCCGGCGGCGGGCCTGGAGGTCCGCGGTGAACCGGAAGATCGGCCGTCGGCCGATGCCGGCGTGAACAAGTTGACGCTCAGAGCTGCCTGCGGAGCGGGCGGAGCGTCGCGTCCATCCAGTTCCAGGGGACTCGCCTGGGCGACCATCTTTGTCGCTTTCGTGACACGACTTCGAATGTTCCGAGCGCTGAAAAGAGGGGTGATTCATGCCGACTGCGCAGGAGTCGTTCTACTTATGTGTCGAAGCAAGCAAATGTGAACCCGATATCGTGTGATTGAGCACTATTCAGAAGGCCCGATTTGCCGCAGTGCGCTGGCCTTCGCTGCGCTTTGCCGCACCTGCGGATGTGTTCGATGGTGATACGTCGCGCATGCGACTGCGAAGGATGAGGTGCCCCCACGGCGGATCGACAAGCGTTTAGGCTCCAGTCGGCTCGGCCACCGCAACGGCCGAGTTTCCCAATGGAAAGGGCATTGATGGAAATCATGGGGGAACGGAAGAGGCGCTTCGGTGCCGCAACGATGGCCTTCGTGTCGGCAATCGCCATCGTTTCGGCTGCGCCAGGGGTGGCCACCGCGTCTGAGTCGCTCGGGTTGCAGTGTTTTGAGGTGGGCAACCCGCAGTGGGACGAGTTCCGCACCGAGACCGACCTCAGGGTCAGCCGCGGGGAACTGTCGCAGCAACTCGCCGACACGTACAAGTGTGATCCGCGCAAGGCGCAGGAAGACCTTCTCGAGACCATCGAGGCGGAACTCGCGAGCATTCCACCGCAGGTCACCTCACTTCCTCAGCCATCGACGGCGTACGAGGTCGCTGACTACACGGCCCAGGAAGCAGTCGGCCCCGACCTGCCTCCCGGCTCCGGCGAGCCGCGGGCCGCCGCCGCCGCGAAGAAGAAGTGCGTGGACGGAATCACCCTCACTCACAAGCTGGCCGGCGGCACCCTGACCGCCCGTCAGACGCTCAACTGGTGTTGGAACGGAAAGACTGTCTTCGACTGGTCCGGAGAGTGCACCGGTAGCGTCAGCAAATGGGGGCGAACCCTCCTGTGGTCGTTCGACGGTTGCCCCCAGAATGACTTCATCCCGTACAAGCTGAACAAGCGTTTCCCCGGCGGGATCCACCACAAGACGAAGATCAGGTTCACCAACAAGCAGTGGCAGGTCCCGGACGTGGAGACCACCCTCGAGCAGTGGGGGCACTACGATGGAACACTGGACCAGATGGTGGATGGTCGACTGCTTCGCAAGTAACAGTTGAATCAGGAGGCAGGCTATGGGGACTCTGACCATGTTCCGGTGGCACATCAGCAGGAAACACGTAGCGGCCGGCCTCGCGCTGGTTGCGTCCGTCACCTCGGTGCTGTCGGCGCTCGCGATTCCCGTACGCAGCACCATCACGTCCACCGGCCCGCAGGGCGTCGAACTCGTGCAGCACGACTGGTCTCCGACCATGTCGATCATCGTCATTCTGCAGGTCATCGCTGCCGCGTTGGCCCTCGCCGCGGCATTGTGCGTCCTCCAGGACCGGGCGGTGTGGGCAAAGCGGCTTCTGCTCGCCGCCGCAGTCGCGGGTCTCCTTCCGATACCCGTGACCAGCTCTCTGGCCCTGATCTCGTACTACCTGGTTCGGACATCGCCAAGGGTGTGACACCACACGGCTCGTAGGACAGAGCTGACCGGCACGCCCCGGAGACCGGTATGGAGAAGGGCGCTTCCCCACCTCGGCGAAGCGCCCTTTTTCATGCTGGCCAGCACCCCGGGAACCGGGCGGTCGGGATCAGTCGACCGTGGGCAGCTTCGGGCCGAGGACGTCGTCCGCGTCCACGATGGTGTACGCGTACCCCTGCTCGGCCAGGAACCGCTGCCGGTGCGCCGCGTACTCGGTGTCGATGGTGTCCCGGGACACCACTGTGTAGAAGTGCGCCTGCCGCCCGTCGGCCTTCGGTCGCAGTACCCGTCCCAGCCGCTGCGCCTCTTCCTGCCGCGACCCGAACGTCCCCGACACCTGGATCGCCACCGCCGCCTCGGGCAGGTCGATGGAGACTGGGCCGGGGCGATCCAGCCCTGCGACTCGATGTCCTTCCACGGCGCGTCGTACCGCTTGGGGCCGATCAGGCTGAACACGTCGCCCTCCCGGCCGTCCTCGCGTACCAGAGTCGCCGTCAGGCCCAGCCGGCGGCGGGCCTGGAGGTCCGCGGTGAAGCGGAAGATCGGCGCGGGCAGCAGGTGGACCTCGTCGTAGACGACCAGGCCCCAGTCGCGAGCGCCGAACAGGTCCAGGCGCCGCCGCGCCGCGAGGGGGCCGCACGACAACGCCCGGTCCGGATGCCGCCGTATTGGAGGCCGGTCGGGTGCCGAAAGCCGCCGTATCAAGCGGCGGCGACCTCGTGGTCCTGTTTCAGACCGGCCTTCCCGTCCTTGTGGACCTTGCTGGAGCCGCCGGCCGTACCCCTCTTCGGCGCCAGCTGCGACACGCGCTGCGGGGAGATGCCAAGAAGTGCGCCCGCGTCGCGGACCGTGTAGCCCTTCGCGAGTAGTGCGCGTGCGGCGGTGACCGTCGCCTCGTCGGCGGACTCTTCGGCCTTGCGCAGGGCGCTGCGGGCCTTGCGGGCGCGCGTCACCTCTTCCGGCAGGTCGGGCTGCACGTCGACATCGAAGCTGTGCGGGTCGACGTCGAGCATGAGGGCGATGGCTTCGCGTGCCATTCCTTCGACCTGGTCGAGACGACGGGCCTGAGAGAACACGCCCTTGATCTCCGGCACGGTGATCGCCCACCAGGCACCCGAGCGTGCGCATCTGACGGTGTACTTCATCGACGAGCGCCCCCTTTTACCTCAAGCCCAGGCTGCGCAGGGTACCCCGCGCGGTGAGTTCGTTGATCTCCTTGTGTCGTGGTATGACGACGTTCTGCGGGCCGTATCGGTAGATCGTGTGGCTGCCACCCTCTCGGACCTTCTCGAAGGTCACGCCAGCGTCGTAGAGCGCCCTGGACGACAAGAAACGTGCGCGATGCTGCAGAAGACGTGGTTGCGTACGCTCGGCCGCCGTTGAGCCGGGAGCGGGCGCGCGGCCGGCTGATTCGTCTACGACATCAGCTCGAAAGCGCGTGAGACAGACACCTGCACCCGGGCCGCGCGTCAGTCGACCGAAGGGAGCTTCGGGCCGAGGACGTCGTCGGCGTCCACGATGGTGTACGCGTACCCCTGCTCGGCCAGGAACCGCTGCCGGTGCGCCGCGTACTCGGTGTCGATGGTGTCCCGGGACACCACCGTGTAGAAGTGCGCCTGCCGCCCGTCCGCCTTCGGCCGCAGCACCCGCCCCAGCCGCTGTGCCTCCTCCTGCCGCGATCCGAACGTCCCCGACACCTGGATCGCCACCGCCGCCTCCGGCAGGTCGATCGAGAAGTTGCCGACCTTGGAAATGACGAGAGTGCGAAGCGAGCCGGACCGGAACGCGTCGAAGAGTCGTTCCCGCTCCTTGTTGGTGGTCGAGCCTTGAATGATGGGCGCGTCGAGGTACTCGCCGAGCTGGTGCAGCTGGTCGATGTACGCGCCGATCACCAGGGTCTGCTCGTCCGGGTGCCGGTCGACCAGCGCCTTCACCACCGGCAGCTTCGTGCGGGCGGTCGCCGCCATCCGGTAGCGCTCCTCGGCCTCGGCCGTTGCGTAGGACATCCGCTCGGCGTCGGTCAGCGTCACGCGTACCTCGGTGCACTGGGCCGGGGCGATCCAGCCCTGCGACTCGATGTCCTTCCACGGCGCGTCGTACCGCTTGGGGCCGATCAGGCTGAACACGTCGCCCTCCCGGCCGTCCTCGCGTACCAGAGTCGCCGTCAGGCCCAGCCGGCGGCGGGCCTGGAGGTCCGCGGTGAACCGGAAGATCGGCGCGGGCAGCAGGTGGACCTCGTCGTAGACGACCAGGCCCCAGTCGCGGGCGCCGAACAGGTCCAGGTGGGTGAACGCGCCGCCGCGCCGCGAGGTGAGCACCTGGTACGTCGCGATGGTGACCGGGCGGATCTCCTTGCGCTCGCCGGAGTACTCGCCGATCTCCTCCTCGGTCAGCGAGGTGCGGGCGATCAGCTCCCGCTTCCACTGCCGGCCGGCGACGGTGTTGGTGACCAGGATCAGCGTGGTGGCCTTCGCCTCGGCCATCGCCGCCGCCCCGACCAGCGTCTTGCCCGCGCCGCAGGGGAGCACGACCACGCCCGAGCCGCCGGCCCAGAACGCCTCGACCGCCTCCCGCTGGTACGACCGCAGCGTCCACGGCTTGCGGCCGTCCTTGCCGGCTTCGGCCAGCTCGATCGGGTGCGCCTCGCCGTCGACGTATCCGGCCAGGTCCTCCGCCGGCCAGCCCAGCTTGAGCAGCGCCTGCTTGAGCCGGCCGCGCTCGGAGGGGTGCACCTGGATGGTGTCGTCGTCGATCTTGTTGCCGAGCATGCCGGCGAGCTTCTTGCTCTTGGCGACCTCGATCAGCACCAGCCGGTCCAGCGCCCGCAGCACCAGGCCGTGCGCCGGGTCGTTGGCGAGCTGGAGCCGGCCGTACCGGTCCATCGTCTCGGCCACGTCCACCAGCAGCCCGTGCGGCACCGGGTAGCGGGAGTACTTGATCAGCGCGTCCACCACCGCCTCGGCGTCGTGGCCGGCGGCCCGGGCGTTCCACAGCCCCAGCGGGGTGAGCCGGTAAGTGTGCACGTGCTCCGGGGAGCGCTCCAGCTCGGCGAAGGGGGCGATCGCGATTCGACAGGCCTGCGCGTCGGGGTGGTCGATCTCCAGCAGCAGGGTCTTGTCGGACTGCACGATCAGTGGTCCACCGCTCACGCCAGCGTCCTCTCCTCGGCCGGGCTTGTCGGCTACCCGTCATCGGCGGGGACACCCCGCCGCAGGCCGACCATCCAGTGTTGCACGAGGTCGGGGACGCCCAAAAAAATGCCCAAACGACGCAACGGTTTCCCATCGCCGAACGTCTTCCAATCGGACGGCAGATTCGGGAGGGCTCAATGAGGCATAAAGGTTTAACCATCCGGATCGTCGCCTTGGCGGTGGTCACGCTGGTCGGCGCCGGTGGGTGCGCGCTCGACCCGCAGGCCGATCCGGGTGGCACTGGAGGAGGGCTCGCCCCGGTCGGCAATGCGGAACAGGTAACGGGGGCGAGCGGCTCGCCGCCCGACCAGCGGGCCCAGCCGACCACGCCGGCCCCGACGCTGAAGGCCACGGCGACGACGCCGCGCGTCACCACGCCGCCGAAGCCGGAGCGCGGCCGCCGGTTCGCCAACCCGACACCGCAGAACAAGACCCGCTGCGAGCAGGGGGAACACCAGCGCGAGGTGGAGGGCTACCTCGCCCGGCTGGGCGGGTTCGGCACGGTCAGCGTCAACGGCCGGCAGTCCGACGCCGACTGCGCCGCGATCAAGAAGTTCCAGCAGCGGTACGACATCCGCCCGGCCGCCGGCCGGGCCGGCCCCACCACGTACGACGTGGCGAAGCGGCTGGCGAACACGGACACCAGTCGGTGCAACGCCGGCTCCGGCACCACCTTCTGCGTGGACCTGACCAAGCAGACCACCTGGGTGATGCGCGACGGCAAGGTGGTGGCCAAGCCGACGGTGACCCGCACCGGCATGTCCGGCTACGCCACCCCCGCGGGCACCTACAAGATCAACCTCCGTGCCCTGAAGGAGTGGTCGGACCCGTACGACGTCTGGCTGCCCTACTGGCAGCGCTTCAACGGCGGGATCGGCTTCCACGAGACCACCACCTACCTGCACAACTCCTCGATCGGCTCGCACGGCTGCGTCAACCTGCTGCACACCGACGCGGTCCGCTGGTGGGAGCTCGGCAAGGTCGGCTCCCGCGTGACGCTGGTCGGCCGCCGCCCCGGCACCTGACCCGCGACCCCGCACCTGAATCGCCGCCCCGACAGTCCTGTCGGGGCGGCGATTCAGGGTTTTGTCCCCTGTGCGGCCAAGCGTCCGGATGCCACCCTGGAGGGCGGGAGCCGGACGGGGCGGGGAGGGCTGGCAATGAGCGTCGACCAGGAAACGGTCACCGACGACGAGTCGTTGCCGGCCGACGAGGTCTCCACGGCGACGCTGGTCGGCTACGCCGCCGCCGCGCTCGCCCTCGTCGGCTGGTTCTTCTTCGGCTGGCTGGTGCAGCGGCAGGGCTTCGTCGCCTCGGTCGGCGAGACCGCCGGCGCCGCGTTCGCGCTGCTGCTCGCCGTCTCCGTGATCGGCACCGTGCGCCGCAGCCGGCGCTGACGCGCCCGGTCTTCCCGGCGCCCCGCCGTGCTCCGGCGTCGCTCAGTCCTCCCGCACGGCCGCGGTGATCCGGTGCAGCGCGAAGGTGTGCAGCATCTCCGTCCGGTCGTCCTCGGCGCGCAGGTAACCGGCGCCGATCGAGACCGGCCGGAGCAGCCGGGACGCTGTCGCCCCGTGCGCGTCGACGTAGCCCACCCAGACCAGCGCCTTGTCCCGGACCGCCTGTTGCAGCACCGCCAGGGCCTCGCTGTGACTGTGCGCCGGCATCGGGCCGGCGGCCACCCGGGCCGCGCTGCCGCGCACCACCGCCGGGGCCCGTCGGGCCGCCCGCGCCGCCGCGTCGCCCCGCCGGATCTGCTCCACCACGCCGAGCAGCCGGGGCATGGCCAGCTTCGGTGCGGCCAGCGGATCCAGCGCGCGGGTGCTCACCGACGCCCGGGCGGGAGCCCGCCGGGTCTTCGGCCGGGACAGCACCGTCGCGCCGCTGGTGTCCTCCGGCACCGGCGCGTACCCGGCGTCGCGCAGCGCGAGCAGCATCCGCCCCACCTGGTACGGGGTGACCAGCACCGTCGGTGCCAGCCGGCGGAACGCCATCGACTCCAGTCGCCGGTCGGCCAGCACCTCGGCGAGCAGCGCCTCGTCGTCGCTGCGCACGTACCCGCCGGCGGAGCCGAGGCGCAGCCCGCCGTGCTTGCGCGCCACGTCGTCGATCAGGTACGTCAACCCCTGCGGGATCGGGGTGCGTGACCGGCGGCGGAACAGGGCGTGCAGGTCGTCGGCGGTGTACCCGGCGTCCAGGGCGCGGCGCACGCTCGCCGTCGTGATCCGGTGCACGCTGGCCCCGCCGGCCGACTCGTGCTCCGCCACCACGTCCAGCTCGGCGGCGAGCGCCGGGTCGGGCGGGCCGGGCACCACCACGCTCAGGTCGGCCTGCACCAGGAAGTGGTCGACCGGGGCGGGCAGCAGCGCGTCCAACGCCCGCACGGCGCTCGACGGGTCGCCGCTCTCGGCGTCCGAGCGCAAGCCGAGCGGGTCGTCGGCGCGCTCGTCCGCCTCGGTGACGTCGGCCAGCAGCAGCCGCCCGTACGAGGTGAGCGCGCCGAGCCCGGTGACGCCCAGTTGGGCGGCCTCGGCCAGCACCTCGCGGTGCGCGGCCTCCCGGCCCCGGCTGCGCCGGGGGGCCCGCCAGTCCAGCAGCTCCAGCACCTCGTCCGGGGTGGGTGCGGTGGCCGGCTCCAGGTCGGCCAGCACCCCGAGCACCGCCCGCCGGGCGGCCGGCGCGCCGGCCCGTTCCGCCTCGGCGGAGAGCACGCTGATCGGGCGGTCCCGGTCGTCGCGCTGGCCGACCAGCCCGACCTGCCGGGTCATCGTCAGCCAGGCCCGGGCGAGCTGCTCCCAGCGGTGGGCCAGCGACATCGCCCGCCACACCTCGTACCCGCCGGTGGGCAGCACCTGCTGGTCGGCGCCGTAGCGGCCGGTGGTGGACCCGGGCAGGTCCAGCTCGCCGACCAGCCCGGCCGCGTACGCCACCTCGAAGACCAGCGCGGTGGCCGGCTCGTCCAGCCCGACGCCACGGGCCAGCCGGCGCAGGTCACGGACGCCGACACCACCCGAGCGCAGCACCGGCGCCGGCTCGGCGGCCAGGCTCTCCAGCAGCGCCTCGGTGTGCCGTACCAGCTCCATGGTCTGCCCGGCCCCGGCGGAGTCGACGGCCTTCGGCTCGCGCGGCGGCGCGGTGACTGACGGCGGGCTGGTGCGCAGCGGGCCCAACGGGCCGCTGTCCCGGCGCAGCAGCAGCCCCACCTCGCGGGGCAGCTCCACGGTGCCAGCGGAGACCGGCACGAGCAGCCGGGCGTCGACCAGCCAGCGGATGGGCGAGCCGGTGGGCGCGCCGCCGTAGGTCGCGTCCGGCGGCAGGTCGGCCTCCGCCCCGACCGGGGGCGCCTGGAGGGCGCCCGGCGGGACGCTGCCCACCGGCGGCCCGGCGGCGAGCCGGTCCAGGATCGCCCGGGCCGAGGGCGGAGCGGCCAGCAGCGTCCGCCGCAGCTTCGCCGGGTCCGCACAGAGCGCCGCCGTCCGCAGGTCCAGCTCCGCCGCCGGTCGCCCCAGCCCCGCCGGGTACGGGGAGACCTCGTCGACGCTGCCCGCGACGCGCAGGGCGTGCTCCGGGCCGTACAGCAGGAAGCGGGCACGCAGCCGGTCCACCGCGCCCCGGACGGTCGTCGGGGCGGGCGGGTGCGGCCCGGCGGTGGCCATCGCGAGGACGGCGTCGGTGGAGGTGGTGCCCTCCTCGGGGTGCCGGGTGAGTCGGGCGGCGTCGAGGATCTGGAGGGTGAACTGGTCCAGCCCGTCCAGCGCGCGGGCCACGGAGACCCGCGACTCGGCCCGGATGGCGAGGGCGGAGACGTCGGCGGGCACCGGCACCACGAGGTCGGGCCGCAACTGGAGCAGGGCGGCCAGCGACTCGTCCGGCAGGGCGCGCAGGTGGTCGGCGAGTGAGGTGGTCATCGTCGTTCCACGCTAGCCCGCTGCGGGGCCGTCCCGCCCCTCGGACGTCCGGCTCGGTCCGGGTTGGGCGGGTACGTTCTCGGGGTGCTTCCACTGATGGTCGGTTTCGACCTCGACATGACCCTGGTCGACTCCCGCCCCGGCATCGCCGCCTGCTTCCGGGCGCTGACCGCGCAGACCGGCGTACCCGTCAACGCGGACCTCGCGGTCTCCCGGCTCGGGCCGCCGTTGCGCACCGAGATCGCGCACTGGTTCCCGCCCGAGCGGGTGGAGGAGGCGGTGACGATCTACCGCCAGCTGTACCCGGCGTACGCGATCACCCCGACCGTCCCGTTGCCGGGCGCGCGGGAGGCCGTCGAGGCGGTGCACGCGCGCGGCGGCCGGGTGATGGTGGTGACCGCCAAGATGGGCCGGCTGGCCCGGCTGCACCTGGAGCACCTCGGGCTGAGCGTCGACGAGGTGGCCGGGGACCTCTTCGCCGAGGAGAAGGCGACCGCGCTGCGCGCGCACGGCGCGACCCTCTACGTCGGCGACCACGTGGCGGACATGGCGGCGGCGGGCGCGGCCGGGGTGCCCGGCGTCGGGGTGGCCACCGGGCCGTGCCGCACCGACGAGCTGCGGGCCGCCGGGGCGTACCAGGTGCTGGACGATCTCACCGGATTCCCGGCGGCGCTGGACCGGATCATCGGGCTAGCCTTGGAGCAGCAGTAGACGTCTCAAGCGAAGCAGGGGTTCTCAGGTGCCGACGGGTCGAGTGAAGTGGTATGACGCGGCCAAGGGATACGGGTTCGTCACCAGTGACGAGGGTGGCGACGTGTTCCTGCCCAAGGGCGCGCTACCGGCGGGTGTCACCGACCTGAAGGGTGGGCAGCGGGTCGACTTCAGCGTGGTGGACAGCCGCCGGGGCGCCCAGGCGATGGGGGTCAAGCTGCTGGACGTGCCGCCGTCGATGGCGGAGCTGCGCCGGCGTCCGGCCGAGGAGCTGCACGGCCTGGTCGAAGACATGATCAAGGTGCTGGAGGCGAAGGTCCAGCCGGACCTGCGCCGGGGCCGGTTCCCGGACAAGAAGACCGCGCAGAAGGTCGCTCAGCTGGTCCACGCGGTGGCGCGCGAGCTGGAGGTCTGAGGGCTGGCGGTCTTCGGGATCAGCCCGGCGTCGGCGGCCCGGCCCAGCAGCGCCTTTACGGCGGCGAAGCCCGCGTCCCCCAGGTCCGCGGTGAACTCGTTGACGTAGAGGCCGATGTGCCGGTCCACCACGTCGGGCTCCATCTCCTGCGCGTGCGAGAGCACGTAGTCCCGGCTGGCGGCCGGGTCGGCCCAGGCCTGGCGGACGGACTCCCGGATCCAGCCGGCCGCCGCCACCGGGTCGACCGCGCCCCTGCGGGCCAGGATCGCGCCGAGCGGGATCGGCAGCCCGGTGTCGCCCTCCCACCACTCGCCCAGGTCCACCAGCGCGGTCAGCCCGTGCCGGTGGTAGGTGAACCGCGCCTCGTGGATGACCAGCCCCGCGTCGTACTTCCCGGCGGCCACCGCCGGCATGATCTCGTGGAACGGCACCACCTCGATCCGCGCCGGCGGCCGCTCGGCCGACCAGAGCCGGAAGAGCAGGTACGCGGTCGTCCGGTCGCCGGGCACCGCCACCGTGGCCCCGCTCAGGTCGGCCCGGTCCGGCCGCCCGGCACCGTCGCCGCCCCCGCCCCGGGTGAGCACCAGCGGGCCGCAGCCGCGGCCGAGCGCCCCGCCGCAGGGCAGCAGGTGGTAGTCGTCCAGCAGCCAGGGCAGCGCCGCAAAGCTCACCTTCACCAGGTCGAACGCCCCCCGCTCGGCGGCCGTGTTGGTGACGTCCACGTCCGCGTAGGTCACCTCGACCGGCGGCGCGCCGGGCACCCGGCCGTGCACCAGCGCGTGGAAGACGAACGTGTCGTTGGGGCAGGGCGAGATCGCCAGGGAGAGCGCCACGCTCCCACGGTAGCCCCGCCCCCGCGCCCCCACCCCACCC
>NZ_JAGPYL010000034.1:0-53589 GCF_018070095.1 Micromonospora sp. U56 | reverse complement strand
CCCCCCGGCCCAAGATCCGCCCTCTTTCCGTGAAACTGCACGCCCACGGCAGCACGTGGCGTGGTGGGTCGGCGGTGCGGTCGGCCGGGTGGGTCAGGCGGCGATGGGTTCGCGGGTGACCGGCTCGGTGGGGGGCTGGTTCTTCAGCTTCGCGGCGTACATGTCGATGTACTCGCGACCGGAGAGCTCCATCAGGTCGTACATGATCTCGTCGGTCACCGCGCGCTCGACGAAGCGGTCGCCGGCCAGGCCGGCGTAGCGGGAGAAGTCCAGCGGCGGGCCGAACCGGATCCGGACCCGGGCGATCTTGGGGATCAGCTTGCCGGGCGGCTGGATCTCGTCGAGATTGAGCATCGCCACCGGGACCACCGGGGCGCCGCTCTCCAGCGCGAGCCGGGCCACCCCGGTCTTGCCCCGGTAGAGCCGCCCGTCGGGCGACCGGGTCCCCTCCGGGTAGATCCCGGCGACGCCGCCGACCCGCAGCACGCTGAGCTGGGTGTCCAGGGCCGCCTGGGCGGCGCGGCCGCCGGAGCGGTCGACCGGGATGCAGCCGGTGCCGGCGAAGAACGCCTTGGTGAGCCAGCCTTTGATGCCCTTACCGGTGAAGTATTCCGCCTTGGCCACGAAAGTGACTTTTCGCGGGACGATCAGTGGGGTGAAGATCGAGTCCGAGAACGACAGGTGGTTGCTGGCGAGGATCACCGGACCGGTCTCCGGCACGTGGTGCAGCCCCTCCACCCGGGGACGGAAGATCAGCCTGAGCAGCGGGCCGAGGATGATGTATTTCATCAGCCAGTACAGCAACGGTGTCCTTCCGGAGCAGGGGCGGGCGACACCACCGGAGGAACGGGCCGGTGGGCCGCCGGGCGGACCCGGCGACCGCGCCGGGAATGGCCGTCGCCGGGCGGGATCGTCGGCCATGAGCCTACGAACGGGAGCGGCACGCCACAACGCACTCCCGGAACCGGGTCCGGACGTGTCACGATTCAGGGCACGGCGTACGCGGCGCCGACACAACCGCACCGTGAGGTGCGCCGAGGAGGATGTCCGGTGTCAGCGGGTGGGGCCCGCCGGGGGCGGCGGGACAACGGGCTCGACGCGAGCGAGTACGCCGTCGCGGGCGACGTCGATCCGCGCGTCGGCGAGCACCTGCTCGACGTGCTCGCCGCCGGCGGGATCGCGGCCTACCTCCAGCCGTCGGCCGATCTCAATCCGATCACCCGCACCACCACCGTCCCGGCCCGCCCGGTCGACCGGCTCTACGTGGACCGCTCGCACCTGACCACCGCCCGGGACTACCTCACCCAGCTGGCCGACGAGTCGACCCCGGAGCCGCCGCGCGGCGAGCCGGACGTCGACGCCGAGTGGGACCGGATCGTCGCCGCCTTCCACACCGCCCCGGCCGCCGGCAGCCACCCCTGGCCCGCCGCCGAGGACGTCGACGACGACCCGACCGACCCGACCGGCCCGGCCGGTGCCCCGGCGACCCGCACGGAGGAGGCCACCGGCCCGACCGCCACCGACGTGCGACGGCTGCCGTACGCGGCGGACATCTCCGGCGTCTCGGTGGGGCGGCCGCGGGCCGAGGAGCCCTCGCTGCTGGACGGTCTGGACACCTTCGGCGCCGACCTGCCGGACGAGGAGGACGAGGGCTACACCCCGCCCCCGCCCCCGCCGCTGCCCCGGGTGTCGAAGTACGCGGTGGTCGGCGTCCTGGCGATCGTGCTCGGCTTCGTACTCTTCCTCAACCCGGCGCTGCTGCCGGTGGACGCCTCGGTGGTGACCCTGCTCGGGTTCACCGGCATCCTCGCCGGCTTCGTCACGCTGATCTGGCGGCTGCGCCCCGGCGACGAGGACGACGAGGATCCGGACGACGGCGCCGTCGTCTGACGCTCCCCCGTCCGATCGGCACGCTTCGCCCGTATCCCGGGACGGCCACGCCCCCGCCGCCGAGGTAACAGTGGTGTAACTTACGGTCAGTAGGAATACCGCTGTCCGTCACGTCCCCCTCCGGCTGCCCGGTTGTTCCTCCCTCGCGGTGGTCGGCCCGCTGCGGATCGGAATGCCCGAGATGCGACAGAATTCCAGTTCCCTCGTGGTGGTGGCCAATCGGCTTCCCATCGATGACAGCGTGGCGCCCGACGGCGCCTGCGAGTGGCGCCGCAGCCCCGGTGGGCTGGGCAGCGCGCTGCACCCGCTGCTGAAACACACCCCGGCCGCCTGGGTCGGCTGGGCCGGCGGCACCGGTCCCGCGCCCCGCCTGCCCGACATCGACGGCGTCCGCATGCACTGCGTCGCGCTCACCGCCGAGGACCTGCGCGACCACTACGAGGGCTTCGCCAACGCCACCCTCTGGCCGCTCTACCACGACGCCGTGGAGCAGCCGGTGTACCACCGCCGCTGGTGGGAGGCGTACCAACGGGTCAACCAGCGGTTCGCCGAGGCGGCCGCGGCGGTGGCCGAGCCGGGCGGCCTGGTCTGGGTGCAGGACTACCACCTGCAACTGGTTCCCGGCCTGCTCCGGGCGCTCCGGCCGGACCTGCGGATCGGCTTCTTCCTGCACGTGCCGTTCCCACCGCCGGAGCTGTTCATGCAGCTGCCCCGGCGGGCCGAGCTGCTGCGCGGCATGCTCGGCGCCGACCTGATCGGCTTCCAGCGGGCCCAGGCCGCGCACAACTTCGCCCAACTGGTGGTGAAGGTGCTCGGCCTGCCGGCCACCGACCGCCGGATCGGCGTCGACGACCGGGTGGTGCGGGTCGGGGCGTACCCGGTCTCGATCGACACGGCCGAGATGGCCGCGCTCGCCGGGCGTCCCGACGTGACCGCCCGGGCCCGCCGGCTGCGCCACGACCTCGGCGACCCGCAGCAGGTGATCCTCAGCGTTGACCGGATGGACTACACCAAGGGCATCGAGCAGCGGCTCAAGGCCTACAGCGAGCTGCTGGCCAGCGGCGACGTCAAGGTCCGGGACACGGTGCTGGTCCAGGTGGCGGTGCCCAGCCGGGAGCGGGTCGGCCAGTACCAGATCCTGCGGGACCGGGTGGAACGCGAGGTCGGCCGGATCAACGGCGAGTTCGGCCGGGTCGGCGAGCCGGCCATCCACTACCTCACCCAGCCCTTCGACCGCGCCGAGCTGGCCGCCCTCTACCGGGTCGCCGACGTGATGGCGGTGACCCCGCTGCGGGACGGGATGAACCTGGTCGCCAAGGAGTACGTCGCCGCCCGGGTCGACGACACCGGCGCGCTGCTGCTCAGCGAGTTCGCCGGCGCGGCGGCCGAGCTGGAGCAGGCGTACCTGGTCAACCCGCACGACCTGGAGGGCCTGAAGCAGATGCTGCGCACCGCGCTGCGGGCCGGCCCGGACGACGTCGGCGACCGGATGCGGGCGATGCGGGCGCACCTGCACCGCCACGACATCCGCGCCTGGGCCCGCTCCTACCTCAGCGCCCTGGACCAGACCGGCTCACTGGTCACCCGGCTGGGCAGCACCGGCTGACCCCGGTCACACCCGCTGCGGGTCCTTGACCAGCCAGTCGAGGATCGCGTCGATCGGCTCCCGCCAACGGGCGTCGAGCATCAGGTCGTGCCCCATGCCGGGGAAGAGCAGCGGAGCCGAGCCGTACCGGCGGGCGGCCCGGGTCAGCGCGGCCGGCGGCACCACCCGGTCGTCCGGGCTGCCCAGCACCAGCACCGGCGGGCGACCCACCGCCGGCTCCGCCTCCCGGCCGGCCAGCAGCTGCCACTGCGCGCGCCGCCCGGCCCGGCCGAGCCGCGCCACGTGCCGGCGGGCGTCCGCCTCGGGCAGCTCCCCGCTGAACAGCTGCCGCCGGTGCAGGCGGAGGCCGCCGCCGAACAGCGCGGGCAGCGTGCCGACCGGGTTGCGGCGCAGCGCCACGCCGGCCGTCGACCAACCGCCCAGCACCGGCGCGACCAGCACCGCGGCCCGGGCCGGGTAGCGGGCCAGCGCGTGGGTCACCACGAGCGCCCCGGCGCCGTGCCCCACCAGCACCGCCTGGCGCGGCAGGCCCGCCGCCACCTGGACCACGTCATGGGTGTACGCCCGCAGCGTCGCCTCCGGGGCCGGCTCGCTGCCGCCGTGCCCGCGCAGGCTCAGCGCGTACGCCGCGAAGCCGCGCGACGCGGCGTGCTCCAGCCAGTGCTCGGCGAACGCCCAGGCCCCGTGCCCGAAGCCGGGGACGAAGAGCAGCGGGGGCCGCCCCTCCTCCAGCTCCGGGGCCGCGCCCAGCACCTCCCGCCGGGCCGGGCGGACCGGGCGGGCCCACTCCGGGCCCCGCATGATCCACAGCCGCTCGCTCACCGGGCCTGCCTTTCGTTCGCGACTGCGGGACTCCGCTGCGCTGCGTTCCTCGCGCTCACCGGTCACCCTCCAGCTCGTGCAGGGCGCGCTGGACGGCGCGCAGATAGTCGGCGTGGCCCACCTCGAACCAGTGCCGGCTGCTGTCCTTGACCTTGCCGGAGTACCGCTCCCCGGCGCCGGCCTCCACCTTGGCGGCGAACGCGACGGCCCGCTCCGGACGGCCCAGCCGCGCCTGGAGCAGCCGGGCGAAGAGCACGGTCTGCCAGTGCGACAGGGTGAAGATGCCGGAGTCCGGCTGGACCAGGCCGGCCACCGCGAGCGTCGGGTACCCGGGGACGAGGGCGTTGAGCCACAGCCGGGGGCGGCCCGCCGCCTCGTCGTCGCCGAGCACCTTCGGGTCGAGGAACTCGAAGCGGGGCAGGTAGCCGGTGGCGAAGACGACCAGTTCCGGGTCGATCTCCCGCCCGTCGGTGAGGGTGACCCCACCGGCGTGGAACCGGGCCAGCTCCGGCACCGGGGTGATCTCGCCGTGGCCGACGTAGTAGACCAGCTGGCTGTTGGCGATCGGGTGGGTCTCGTAGACCCGGTGGTCGGGCTTCGGCAGGCCGAACCGGGTCAGGTCGCCGACGGTCAGCCGCAGCGTCCAGTGGTAGAGCCACTGCCGGACCCGCAGCGGCACGCGCAGCGCGAGCAGGGCGTCGTTGACCTGGTCGGCCGGGCGGCCGAGGACGTACTTGGGGGCGTACCAGTAGCCGCGGCGGGTGGAGTGCCAGCAGCGCGACGCCTGCTGGGCGGCCTCGACCGCGATGTCGCAGCCGGTGTTGCCCGCGCCGACCACCAGCACCCGCTTGCCGCGCAGCTGCGCGGGGTCCTTGTAGGACGAGGCGTGCATGACCTCGCCCCGGAACTCCTCCAGCCCCTCGTAGCGGGGCAGCTTCGGCGACCAGTTGTGGCCGTTGGCAACCACCACCGCGGCGTAGCGGGAGGTGCGCTCCGGGCCGTACCCGCCGGTGCTGCGGGTGGTGACGTCCCAGCGGTCGCCGGCCACCGGCTCGACCCGGACGACCTCGGTGCCGAACCAGATGTGCTGGCGCAGGTCGAAGTGGTCGGCGTAGCGCTCGAAGTAGGACAGCAACTGGCTGTGGTGCGGGTAGTCCGGCCAGGAGTCCGGCATCGGGAAGTCGGGGAACTGGGTGAACGGCCGCGACGAGATCAGGTGGGTGCTGGCGTACACCGGGCTGCGGTCGTGCCGCCAGTTCCACGCGCCGCCGACGCCGGTCTCCCGCTCGTAGCAGTCGACGCCGAAGCCGTGCTCTTTCAGGTTCTTCACGGCGGTCAGGCCGCTGGCACCGGCGCCGATGACGCAGACCGTGTCGCCCCGGTCGGAGACCGGGCGGCCGTCCCGGCTCGGGGTGAGCGTGGTCTCCGGATCGGGCCGGCCGTGCTCGGTGGAGGGGGGCACCGGGGAATCTCCTTATGTGCGGCACGAACGCCGGTTGACGGGCATCCTCCCCGTACCCGGAGCCGGTTGTCCAGCCCGGCACTCCGGACGCGGACCGGCGCAGGGCTCAGGCGGTGGCCGGCAGGAGCAGGTCGACCAGGACCGGGAAGTGGTCGCTGGCCCGCCGGGTGAGCGGGGTGTCGACCACGTCGTAGCCGACCACGGCGACCCGCGGATCGACGAAGAGCGCGTCGATGCGCCGGCGCGGGTCAGCGCAGGAGTAGGTGTGGCGGTCGGCGGCGTCGGCGGCCACCGCCGCGTCGGTCAGTCCCTTGCCGACGGTGCGCCAGGCCGCTCCGTCCGGGCCCTCGTTGAGGTCCGCGCCCAGCACCACCGGCAGGTCGGCGCCGGCCAGCTCGCGCTTGAGCAGCGCGGCCTGGCCGGGTCGCTCGGCCGGGTCGGTGGACAGGTGCGAGCCGGCCAGCAGGAACCGCGCGCCGCCGACCGTGCACTCGGCGTACGCCGCCCCGCGCAGGTGCCGCCCGGGGGTGAGCGGGAACCGCTGGCAGCGGGTGGCCAGCACCCGCACCCGGAGGCTGGTGAGCAGCAGGTTGCCCAGCGACGGCAGGCCACCGGCGGCCACCACCAGGCCGAAGGACTCGGCGAGAGTGGCGCAGCGCTGCCGCCAGCGGAACCGGCGCGGGGCCTCCTGCACGATCACCACGTCGGGGGCCGCCTCGCGGACCACCGCCGCCAGCGCGGCCGTGTCGTCACGCTGGCTGTGGATGTTGTAGGACACCACCCGCAGCCGCACCCCGCCGGCGGGGGCCGGCGCGACGGTCACAGCCGGCGGGCGAGGTCGGCGGCCCCGATGACGCCGGCGGTGTTGCCCAGCTCGGCGGGGCGCACCTCGGCCACCGGGAGCCGGCTGCGCTGGGCCAGCGCGTCGGTGAACGAGCGCCGGGTCGGGCCGAGCAGCAGGTCGCCGGCCTCGACGACGCCGCCGCCGACCACCAGCCCCTGCGGGTCGAGCATCTGGGCCCTGTCTGCGGACACCGGGTCGCCGGCCTTCGCGGCGGCGGTGACCATCGGGCCGGTGACCGCCTCGGCGTCGCCACCGGCCAGCTCCAGCAGGGCGGTGGCGCGCTGCGGCTCCTGCCGCGCGGCGGCCCGGGCGAAGCGGACCAGGGCGCTGCCGCTGGCGTACTGCTCGATGCAGCCGAGCCGGCCGCAGCCGCACTGGTGGCCGTCCGGGACGGTCAGCATGTGGCCCAGTTCGGCCGCGATGCCGTTGGCGCCGCGCAGCAGCTCGCCGCCGAGCACGATGCCGCCGCCGACCCCGGTGCCGATGGTGAACATGACCATCGAGTCGTCGGCGTCCCGGGCCGCGCCGTAGCGGAACTCGGCCCAGGCGGCCACGTTGCCGTCGTTCTCCACGATCACCGGCAGGCCGGTGGCGGTGCTGACGTACTCGCGCAGCGGTTCGTCCCGCCAGGCCAGGTTGGGGGCGAAGAGCACGGTGGAGCGGGAGGCGTCGATCCAGCCGGCCGCGCCGATGCCGACCGCGCCGATGTCGTGGCCGGTCGCCAGTTCGGTGACCAGCTCGATGATGACGTCGCGGGTCTTGCCGACGTCATCCGCGGGGGTGTCCCGCCGGGCCTGCACGAGAACCTTGCCGGTGTCGTCCACGACACCGCCGGCCACCTTCGTGCCACCGACGTCGACTCCGATGGTCAGCGTCACCGCTGCCACTCCCCTCTGCTGTGCTGCCCGACATCGGCCGGACCTGCCGGCTGCGATGTCGGATGTCCCGTGTTCAGGCCTCGTCGCCTGGTGCGTCCCCGCCCGCGCCGGCCGGCGCTCGCGAGGCGGGCACCACCGGACGGTCGGCCGTCGACCGGACCTGGGCCGGCGCGACCGGCCCGGCGTCGTCGACGGGCGCGGCGGCGGCCGGCACGACCACGTCCTCCGCCCGCGTGGCGGCGGACCAGACGTCCCGCTCCGGCGCCGACGGAGAATCATGCCCGGTACGGGTCGCCTCGCGCCACACGTAGTCGGCGGCGGCGTCCGCCCCGGCGGCGGGTCCGGGCGCGCCGGCCGCTCCGGCCGCCCTGTCCGGGGCTTCCCCGCTGTCGGCGGGAGCGAACGCGCGCATCAGGCTGGCGATTCCGGCGGCCAGATCACCCGCGCCGGTGGCGAGCCGCTCGGCGAATTCGGGACTCGGATCGCGTAGCGCCGCGATACCGCGACAGACCGGGCAGACGCAGCATTCCGGCGATCCGGTGGCGAATCTCCCGGTGCCGCCGGCGCCCCCGGCCGGGCCGGACGCGCCGCCACTGTGACCGAGGACACCGGAGAGGATCCCACCGAGCGGACCCCACAGACCGCCGCCGGAGCCGGCGTTGGCCAGCCGTGCCGTGGCGAGCAGCGTGGCGACGAGCCGCTCGGCCTCCTCCCGGGCGGAGCCCGGTTGCGTACCCGCCATCGTCGGCTCCTCTACCGTGCCGCCGGCTGCGTCACTGTGCCGCACCGGTTGCTTCTACCCGGCGCTTGAGCTGCTTCAACGCCGTATCCATGATCATTTTCTCGGCCTTGCGGCGAAACATGCCGAGCATGCCGACCGACAGCTCGACCTCGAGGGTGTAGGTGACCGTCGACGTCCCGTCCGGATTGCCGACGATGTCGTACGACCCGCGCTGGGACTTCTGCATCTTCGACGGCGCCACCAGGTGCCACTCGATCCGGGACAGATCCTCGGCGTACTCGTACGCCAGCACGTACTCGTCGGCCATCACGCCGGCGTCGATGGTGAAGTGGACCTGGCTGGCGTAGCCGTCCTCGTACTCCTCGACCACCTCGGCCCGGCGCACCGCCTCGGTCCACTCGGAGTAGCTCGCGAAGTCGCAGATGACCGCCGCCACCCGGTCCGGTGACGCGCCGATGATGATCGACTGGGTGGAGGAGTCCGCCATGGGGGGAGGCTACCCGGAGCGACCCCGGCACGCGGCGCTTGCCCCGGCCACGCCCGGCGCGGCGGTCGCCGACAGCCCCGCACGGCGGCGTCCCACCAGGCGGGCGGGCAACCTCCCTACCTCACCCAGCCGGGCGGGCGGGTAGGTTTCGACAAAGCCGACCCGCCACGGCGGCCGGCCCGGCCAGTGCGAGCACGAGGGAGTGCAGGTGCGCGAGTTCTCCGTCCCGCCGATCGTCACCATCGGCGACTCGGCCAACCTGACCGATCCGGTCTGGGACAACGCCGAGGCCGCGCCGGACGCGGTCCAGTTCGTCCGGCCCGCCGCCCGCGCCGAGGGTGCCGCCCAGGTGGACGTGACCTGCCGGCAGTTCCGCGACGAGGTCGTCGCCGTGGCCCGCGGCCTGGTCGGCTCCGGCATCAACCCGGGCGACCGGGTAGCGCTGATGAGCCGCACCCGCTACGAGTGGACCCTGCTCGACTACGCCATCTGGGCGGCCGGCGCGGTCACCGTGCCCATCTACGAGACCTCCAGCGCCGAGCAGGCCGCCTGGATCCTCGCCGACTCCGGCGCGGTCGCCGTCGTGGTGGAGTCCAACGGGCACGCCACCCTGGTCGCCGGCGTCCGCGACCGGCTGCCCGAGCTGCGCCAGGTCTGGCAGATCGAGCTGGGCGGGGTGGACGAGATCGTCGCGGCCGGCGCGTCGGTCGAACCGGAGGAGATCGAGCGGCGCCGCAAGGCGCTCCGCTCCGCCGACGTCGCCACGATCATCTACACCAGCGGCACCACCGGCCGGCCCAAGGGCTGCGTGCTGACCCACCGCAACATGTACGCCGACATCGCCAACGCGGTGCCGGTGCTGCCGAACCTGTTCCGGCCCGGGGCATCGACCCTGCTCTTCCTCCCGCTGGCGCACGCCTTCGCCCGGCTCATCCAGATCGGCGTGGTGCAGGCCCGGGCCACCATGGCGTACTGCCCCGACACCAAGAGCCTGGTCGCCGAACTCCAGGCGTTCAGGCCGACCTTCGTGCTCTCCGTGCCCCGGGTCTTCGAGAAGGTCTACAACGGCGCCCGGCAGAAGGCCGAGGCGGACGGCAAGGGCAAGATCTTCGACCGGGCCGAGCGGGTGGCCATCGCCTACAGCGAGGCGCTGGAGACCCCCGACGGCCCCGGCCTGACCCTGCGCGCCCAGCACGCGCTCTTCGACAAGCTGGTCTACCGCAAGCTGCGCACCGCGCTCGGCGGCCGCTGCCGGGACGCGATCTCCGGTGGCGCCCCGCTCGGCGCCCGGCTCGGGCACTTCTTCCGCGGCATCGGGGTGACCATCTGCGAGGGCTACGGCCTGACCGAGACCTCCCCTGCCGCCGCCGCGAACCTGCCCACCGCCACCCGGGTCGGCACGGTCGGCCGGCCGCTGCCCGGCGTCACCATCCGGATCGACGACGACGGCGAGATCCTGATCTCCGGCGACCTGATCTTCCAGGGCTACTGGCGCAACGAGGCGGCGACCGCCGAGGCGATCACCGCCGACGGCTGGTTCCGCACCGGCGACCTGGGCCAGATCGACAGCGACGGGTTCGTCAGCATCACCGGCCGCAAGAAGGAGATCATCGTGACGGCCGGCGGCAAGAACGTCGCCCCGGCCGTGCTGGAGGACCAGGTGCGGGCGCACCCGCTGGTCAGCCAGTGCCTGGTGGTCGGCGACCGGCAGCCGTTCATCGCCGCGCTGGTCACCGTCGACGAGGAGGCCCTGCCGAAGTGGCTGGCCTCGCACGGCCTGCCGGAGGACACGCCGGTCGAGGAGCTGCACGACCACGAGGAGCTGCTGGTCGAGATCCAGGGCGCGGTCGACGTGGCCAACCAGGCGGTCTCCAAGGCCGAGGCGATCAAGGTCTTCCGGATCCTGCCCCGGGACTTCACCGAGGCCACCGGCGAACTGACCCCGTCGCTCAAGGTCAAGCGGCAGGTCGTGCACAAGATGTACGCGTCCGAGATCGCCGAGATCTACCGGAGCTGACTACCATCCGTCACGTGCCCGCCTCCACACCCGTCCGGCCCCAGCCGCATCCCCTCGCCGTCGCGGCGCGCGGGGTCCTGCTCGTCCTGGTCGGCGTCCTGACCCTGGTCGCCACCCGCGACCCCGCCCAGCTCTGGTGGATCGCCCTGCTGGCGGCCGCCGGCCTGCCGGCGGTGCTCGCCCCCGAGCACCGGCTGCTCGGCCCGCTCAGCCGGGTCGCCGAGGCGGTGGTGCTGGGACTGGCCGCCAGCCAGGTCGCCGTCGAGTCCACCCTCGGCGGATCGGTCGGCGGGCTCGGCGCCTCGGCGGTACTGCCCTACCTGGCGGTGCCGGTGACGGTGACCGCGCTGCGCCGCCGCTTCCGCGAGGGAGCGGCGCTGCTCGGCGTCGCCGCGGCGACCCTGCTGATCGCCGGGGCGTTCACCGAGGTGGACGGCGGGCGGCAGCTCGGGCAGCCCGGCTACCTGGCGGTCTGCGCGCAGTGGCTGATCCTGGCCGGGCTCGGTCTCTACGCGGCCGGCACGCTGCACCAGGTGATGCGGGTCCGTGGCGAGAGCAAGCCCCAGCCGTACGCGGAGGCGACCCGGCTGCTGACCCAGCTGCGCACGGTCGCCCGGCAGCTGCCCGGCGCGACCCTCGACCCGGGCGGCATCTCCGAGCACCTGCTGGAGGAGCTGCGCACCGTCGCGCCCAACAACCGGGCCGCGGTGCTCTCGGCCAGCGGCGGCGGCCGGCTCGTGGTGCTCGCCCAGGTCGGGGTGGACCGGGTGGACTGGGAGACGACGCTCGACGCGGACTCCGCCATCGCCGACGCGTGGGCCAGCCAGCAGCCGCAGACCGCAGCCCGGTCGCAGGCCCGCTCGCACCGCGGCGGGGACGTCTCGGCGCTGATCGTGCCGCTGGTCGCCGGCGTGCGTACGGTCGGACTGGTGGTGCTGGAGGCGGACGCCGCGCACGCGTACCCGCCGCCGGTGGTGTCCCGGGTGACCGCGCTGACCGGCCCCGCCGCGCTGCGGCTGGAGGCGGCGCTGCTCTTCGACGAGGTGCGCTCGCTGGCCACCAACGAGGAGCGGCAGCGGCTGGCCCGGGAGATCCACGACGGGGTCGCCCAGGAGCTGGTGATGGTCGGCTACGGCATCGACAACGCCCTGGCCACCGTCCACGACGACGCCGACGAGACCGCCGAGGGGCTGCGTACGCTGCGCGGCGAGGTGACCCGGGTGATCACCGAGCTGCGGCTGAGCCTGTTCGAGCTGCGCAGCGAGGTGGACCGGCACGGCGGCCTGGCCGCCGCGATCGCCGAGTACGCCCGCACCGTCGGCGCCTCCGGCGGCCTGCGGGTGCACCTGTCGCTGGACGAGTCCACCGCCCGGCTGCCCGCCGCCACCGAGGCCGAGCTGCTGCGCATCGCGCAGGAGGCGGTCACCAACGCGCGCAAGCACGCCGGGGCCTCGAATCTCTGGGTCACCTGCGAGGTGGACCCCCCGTACGCGCAGATCGAAGTGTCGGATGACGGTCACGGCATCGGTGACCAGCACGCGGACGGGCACTACGGTCTTGCGATCATGGCCGAGAGAGCGGAACGTATCCGGGGCCGGTTGGAGATCAGGCCGCGGCAGCCCAGCGGCACAACCGTGGCGGTGGTGGTCGGTTCCTCGCCCCGGCGCGATAACGTGCGTGGCAGCGCAGCAGCAGAAGGGGAGTAACCCGAGGATGACCACAAGCCCGACACCGGCCACTCGTACCAAGGTCCTCCTTGTCGACGATCACGACCTGATCCGCAAGGGGCTTCGGCACGCCTTCGAGCGCGACCGGCAGTTCGAGGTCGTCGGCGAGGCCGCCACGGCGGCGGAGGGCGTACGCCAGGCTGGCGCGCTGCAGCCGGACGTCGTGATCATGGATCTGCGCCTTCCGGACGGCAGTGGCCTCGAGGCCACCCGGGCCCTGCGCAAGTCCAGCGCGTCGATGGGGATCGTCGTGCTGACCATGTATGCCGGTGACGACCAGCTCTTCGGCGCGCTGGAGGCCGGGGCGAGCGCCTTCGTGCCGAAGACCGCGCCGGCCGACGAGGTGGTGGCCGCCGCCCGGCACGCCGCCTCCTCCCCCAGCGCCTTCACCGCGGCCGACCTGGCCGAGGCGATGAAGCGCCGGCTGGCCCCGTCCGGTCCGCAGCTCTCCCCCCGCGAGGGGCAGGTGCTGCGGCTGCTGGCCGACGGCATGAGCGTGGCCGGCATCGCCAAGCAGCTCTTCGTCAGCGAGTCCACCGCCAAGACCCACATCTCGAAGCTCTACGAGAAGCTGGGGGCGGCCAACCGCGCCCAGGCGCTGATGACGGCGCTGCGGCTGGGCCTGCTCGAGGCCCCGGACGCGCCGAAGTTCTGAGGGCTCCGGCCCGTCGTCGAGAGGTCCGCGCCGCCCGCCGGTCGCGGACCTCTCGCCTGTCCGGGGCACGGCCGCGGCGGCGCCGCCAGCGCCCTGAGTGAGCACGCCGTCGCGTAGTGACCGTGGTCTTTGCACCGGGGCGAAGCGAGGGCAGAATACCCGGGTGGCCCGCGCGGGCGACGATCCTCGCGTTTGTCAACTAAAGGGGTGGGCATGCAGCGGCCGGACTGGGCACCCGACGACATCGACATCGAGCGCCCCAGCGTCGCCCGCATGTACGACTACTACCTCGGCGGCTCGCACAACTTCGCGGCCGACCGGGCGGCGGCCCGGGCGATGATGGAGGCGGTCCCCGAGGCCCCGCTGATGGCCCAGGCCAACCGGGCGTTCATGCGTCGGGCGGTGCAGTACCTGGTCGACTCCGGCGTCCGCCAGTTCCTCGACATCGGCTCGGGCATCCCCACCGTCGGCAACGTGCACGAGATCGCCCAGCGCGCCGCGCCCGACTCCCGGGTGGTCTACGTCGACGTCGACCCGGTGGCGGTGGCCCACAGCCGGGAGATCCTGCAGGGCAGTCCCGGCGCCACGGTCGTCCAGGAGGACCTGCGCCGACCGGCCGCGATCCTCAGCCACCCCGAGGTGACCAGGCTGCTCGACCTCTCCCGGCCGGTGGCCGTGCTGATCGTGGCGGTGCTGCACTTCGTCCCGGACGCCGACCGGCCCGACGAGATCCTGCGGACCCTGCGCGAGGCGCTGGCGCCGGGCAGCTACCTGGTGCTGTCGCAGGCCACCGACGAGGACCGGGGCCACACCGGCGAACGGGCCGAGGCCGAGCGGGTCTACCGCCGCACCGACAGCCCGCTCTCGATCCGCAGTCGGGCCGAGCTGACCGCGCTATTCGACGGTTTCACGCTGCTCGAACCGGGCGTGGTGTGGGTGCCGCAGTGGCGGCCGGAGTCGCCGGAGAGCGCCGAGGACGCCGCGCAGGCGGTCTTCATGGGTGGCGTCGGACGCCTCGGTGGGTGAGACACCGGACCTGCCGGGGCACCCGTGCCCCGGCGCGTTCGCCCGCGCCTGGGCCAAGGCGGTATCGGGCACCAGCTACCTGCCGATGACCCAGGCGCAGCTGGAGTTGCTGCTGCAACGACTCACCGAGCGGTTGGCCGGGGCGCTGCGGGCCGAGCCGTTCGACCCGCGCGTCGGGCACCAGGTGGGCGCGGAGCTGGTCGCCGCCCACATCGCCTCCGCCGAGGGTCTCGGTCGCACCGTGGAGGTCATCCAGCTCCGCCTGATCCGCGACCTGGGGCTGGTCGCCGACGACGTCGAGGACCGGATGGCCCGGCTGCTGGCCACCGTCGCCACCGGGTACGCCCGCGCGCTGCGCGACCGGACACTCGACGAGCAGGAGTCGATCCGCCGGGCCGCGATGGTGGCCCGGGCCCAGGCCGAACGGGCGCTGCGCGACAGCGAGTCCCGCTTCCGCCACCAGGCCACCCACGACCCGCTGACCGGCCTGCCCAACCGGGTCCTGTTCACCGAGCGGCTCACCGCGGCGATCGGCGCGCCGGGCCGGGGCGCCGACCGGGTGGGCGTCTGCTTCCTGGACCTCGACCGGTTCAAGGTGGTCAACGACTCGCTCGGGCACCAGGTCGGCGACGCCCTGCTGGTGTCGGTGGCGCGGCGACTGCGCGCGGCGCTCGGCGAGCACCTGCTGGCCCGTCTCGGCGGCGACGAGTTCGTCATCCTGGTCGAGCGCACCGCCCGGGTCGACGACGCGGTCGCGGTCGCCGAGGCGGCGCTGGCCGCGCTCGCCGAGCCGGCCCTGGTCGACGGGCACGAGCTGACCGTCACCGCCAGCATCGGCATCGTGGAGCGCCCGGTGGCCGGCACCACCCCCGGCGAGCTGATGCGGGCGGCCGACAGCACCCTGCACTGGGCCAAGGCGGCCGGGGGCGCCCGCTGGTCGATGTTCGACCCGGACCGGCACCGCGCAGATCTGGCCCGGTACGCCCTCGCCGCGGCGATGCCCGCCGCGATCGACCGGGGCGAGTTCTTCCTCGACTACCAGCCGCTGACCTCGCTGCGCGACGGCACCATGCTCGGCGTGGAGGCGCTGGTCCGCTGGCGCCACCCGGAGCTGGGGGTGCTGCGGCCGGACAGCTTCATCGGGCTGGCCGAGGAGACCGGGCTGATCGTCCGGCTCGGCGGCTGGGTGCTCGCGGAGGCCTGTCGCGAGGCGGAGAGCTGGGGCTCCCGGGCCCCCTTCGTCAGCGTCAACCTGGCCGTCCGCCAGGTGCACCGGCCCGGCCTGGTGCAGGAGGTGCGCAGCGTGCTGGCGGCCACCGGCCTGCCGCCGGAACGGCTCCAGCTGGAGATCACCGAGAGCACCATGATGAGCACCGCGGAGGAGCCCGTCCGGGCCCTGCGGGTCCTGGCCGACCTCGGCGTACGGATCGCCATCGACGACTTCGGCACCGGCTACTGCAACCTGGCATACCTGCGGGACCTGCCGGTGACCGAGCTGAAGGTGGCCGGGGAGTTCGTCACCGGGCTACGGTCGCCGGCGGTCGACCCGGCCAGCCGCACCGACGAGCGGATCCTCGCCTCGCTGGTGTCGCTGGCCCACGCGCTGGACCTCACCGTCACCGCCGAGGGGGTGGAGACGGCCGGGCAGGCCGAACGGCTGCGGGCGATCGGCTGCGACGCCGGCCAGGGCTGGTACTTCGGGCGGCCGGGGCCGGCCGACGGCTGCCTCGGCCGCTCTCCGGCGCTGTCCACCGTGGCCGGTGCCGAGCCGGTCGCCTCACCCGGGTAGCGACGGCCCGGCGGCGGTACGCCGCGCCGCCCGGCCCGGCACCGGCAGCTGGCTGTCGTCCCCGTTGAGGTACGTCAGCACCGCCAGCACCCGCCGGTTGTCGTCGTCCGACGGCGGCATCCGCAGCTTGCTGAAGATGTTGTTGATGTGCTTGCTGACCGCCTTCTCGGTGACGAAGAGCCGCGCGGCGATCGCCGCGTTGGACCGCCCCTCCGCCATCAGGCCCAGCACCTCGCGCTCGCGGGCGGTCAGCTCCTGCAACGGCTCGGCCCCGGACCGGCTGGCCAGCAGTTGGGAGACCACCTCCGGGTCCATCACCGTGCCACCGCCGGCCACCCGGCGTACCGCGTCGACGAACTGGGCCACGTTGGCGACCCGGTCCTTGAGCAGGTAGCCGACGCCACCGGCGCGGTCGGAGAGCAGCTCGCGGGCGTAGAGCTGCTCGACGTGCTGGGAGAGCACCAGGATCGGCAGGCCGGGGATCTCGGCGCGGGCTCCGATGGCGGCCTGCAACCCCTCGTCGGTGAAGGTCGGCGGCAGCCGCACGTCGAGCACCGCCACGTCCGGGCGGTGGGTGACCAGGGCCGACAGCACCGACGGTCCGTTGTCGACGGCCGCGACCACCTCGAAACCGAACGCCTCGAGGATGCGGGTCAGCCCGTCCCGGAGGAGGGCGAGGTCTTCGGCGATGACAACTCGCAAGGCAGCTCCATGGTCACGACTGTGGGCCCGCCGGGCGGACTGGTCACCACCATCGTTCCATCAAAGGCCGCGAGCCGTCGTCCGATCCCGGCCAGTCCGCTGCCCGCCGCCGGGTCGGCGCCGCCCCGGCCGTCGTCACCCACCACCATCGTCAGTCGATCGTCGCCGTAGCTCAGGTGGATCCAGGCGCGCGTGGCGCCGCTGTGCTTGGTGACGTTCGCCAGCCCCTCGGCCACCGCGAAGTACGCCGCGGACTCCACCGGCGCCACCGGGCGGCCCGGCAGGTCCACCTCGACCGTCACCGGCAGCGGGACGGCCAGCGCGAGCGCGCGGACCGCGCCGTCCAGGCCGCGCTCGGCGAGCACCGGCGGGTGGATGCCGCGCACCAGGCCGCGCAGCTCGACCAGGGCCTGGCCGCTGGTCTCCCGCGCCTCGGCCAGCAGCTTCCCGGCGGCGGTCGGGTCCTGCTCCAGCAGCTGCTCGGCCAGGCCGATGCTCATGCTCAGCGCGACCAGCCGGGCCTGCGCCCCGTCGTGCAGGTCCCGCTCGATGCGGCGCAGCTCGGCCGCCTGGGCGTCGACGGTGTCGGCCCGAGTGACGGTGAGCTGGCGGACCCGCAGCGCCAGCTCCGCCGCCCGGGTGGGAGCCAGGAAGAGCCGGGCGAAGCGCAGGTGCAGCCAGACCAGCCAGGGGGCGACGGCCAGGCCGCCGAGCAGCAGCAGCCAGCCCTGCGGCAGCGCGGCCAGCGCCTCGGCCAGGTTGGTCATCGGCCAGAACAGGCCGTAGCCGTAGGAGTCGGCGCTGAGGTAGAGCAGCAGCGGCACCCCGAGCGAGCCCTCCAGCCCGTACAGCGGCAGGGCGAACGCCAGCAGGCACGCCGCGCCGGTGACCGCGCCGGGGACCAGCCAGGCGAAGTCCCGCCAGGTGGCCGGGTCGCCCACCACCCACCGGAAACGCCGCCAGGTGCCGAACTGCGCCCCCTCCGGCAGCGGCCGGTACGGCGTGGCGATGGGTACGCCGCCCCACCGGGCGAGCCGGCGCTGCAACCCGGTCGACAGCCGCACCAACGCCGTCGCCATCGGGAACAGCGCGAAACCGATGCCGAAGGCGGGGATGAGCAGCAGTGACACCAGCGACAGCACGAACAGCGCGACGTTGGTGGCCAGGGAGAGCACGGCGACGGCCAGGCCCTGGAGGGCGGCGGTCGCGCCGGGCCGGACCGTCTGCCGGGCGAACTCTCGTACGGGGCTGTCCACGCGTTCCATTCTCGGTCACGACCGCCGCGGGTTCGGTGGTGCTAGGACCACCGCCGTCGGGGACGTGGCACTCCTGTCCGCACGCCCGCCGGCCAGAAGGATCTGAGGCAGGAAGCGAACCCGATCCTCGGAGGAACCCGACATGTCCCGGCAAAGACTGGCCGGTCTGCCGTCCGGCCGACGCAGCAAGTACGCCCTGATCGTCTTCTGGCTGGTCCTCGTCGCGGTGGCCGGCCCGCTCTCCATCAAGCTGAGCGAGGTGCAGAACAACGACACGCTCGGCCTGCTGCCCGCCAGCGTGGAGAGCAGCCGGGCCGTGGAGCGGGCCGAGGCGGCCTTCCCGGAGTCGAAGAAGCCCGTGGCGATCGCCGTCTACGTCCGCGACAGCGGCCTCACCGACGCCGACCGCGCCAAGGCCGAGGCCGACCGCGCCGTCTTCGTCCGGTACGCCGACGGCGGCGCGGTGTCGCCCGCGGTGCCCAGCGAGGACGGGAAGGCGCTGCTGGTGTCCTTCCCGGTCGCCGGTGACGACACCCAGCGCCCGGAGGCGGTGACCGACGTCAAGGAGCGCCTCGCCCTCGACCGGCCCGCCGGCCTGCGCACCGCGCTGACCGGCGACGCCGCGGCGGAGAGCGACGTCCTCGACGCCTTCGGCGGAATGGACACCACGCTGCTGCTGGCGACCGCGGCCACCGTCGCGGTGCTGCTGCTGGTCACCTACCGCAGCCCGGTGCTCTGGCTGATCCCGCTGATCACCGTCGGCATCGCCAACCAGTTCGCCGGCGGCATCGTGTACCTGATGGCGAAGTACGGCGGCGTGACCGTCGACTTCCAGAGCCAGACCATCCTGACGGTGCTGGTCTTCGGCGTCGGCGTGGACTACGCCCTGCTGCTGATCGCCCGGTACCGCGAGGAGCTGCGCCGGCACGCCGACCGGCACGAGGCGATGCGGGTGGCGCTGCGCCGGTCGTTCGGCGCGATCTGCGCCTCGGCGGCGACCGTCGCGATCGGACTGCTCTGCCTGCTCGCCGCCGACCTGCCGTCCACCCGTGGCCTGGGTCCGGTCGGCGCGGTCGGCATCGGCGCCGCACTGCTCGCGATGACCACCCTGCTGCCGGCGGTGCTCGTCCTGTGCGGCCGGTGGCTCTTCTGGCCGTTCGTGCCGCGCTACACGCCGACCGCCGTCAGCGCCGACGTCACCGCCGACCACGGGATCTGGCGCCGGATCGCGGGGCTGGTCGGGGGCCGTCCCCGCGCGGTCTGGATCGGCACCGCGGCGGCGCTCGTCGCGCTGACCTTCGGCATCGGCAACCTCAGCATCGGCCTGCCCAACGAGGAGTCCTTCACCTCCGAGGTCGGGTCGGTGACCGGCCAGCGGCTGATCGCCGCGCACTACCCGAGCGGTTCCGCGTCGCCGGCGGAGATCCTGGCCACCGCCGGTGCGGCCGACCAGGTGATCGCCGCCGCCCGGGCGGTGCCCGGCGTCGCCCGGGTCGACGAGCCGGAGCGCTCGCCGGACGGCGCCTGGGTACGGGTCCCGGCGGTGCTGGCCGACACGCCGGACAGCGACGCCGCCATGGAGACCGTGCAGCGGCTGCGCACGGCGGTGCACGAGGTGCCCGGCGCCCAGGCGCTGGTCGGCGGCAGGACCGCGGTGCTGGTGGACGAGGAGCGCATCGTCAGCCGCGACAACCGGATGGTCATCCCGCTGATCCTCGCCGTCGTCCTCGTCATCCTGGTGCTCCTGCTGCGGGCGCTGGTCGCGCCGCTGCTGCTGATGGTGAGCGTGGTGCTGTCGTACGCCGCCGCGATGGGGGCCGCCGGCTTCGTCCTGGACGCGCTGGGCTACACCAAGCTCTTCGTGGGCATCCCGCTGCAGGCGTTCCTGTTCCTCGTCGCCCTCGGCGTCGACTACACGATCTTCCTGATGACGCGGGCCCGGGAGGAGGCGGCGCAGCTGGGCCACCGGCCGGGCGTCCTGCGGGCGCTGACCGTCACCGGCGGCGTCATCACCAGCGCGGGAATCGTGCTCGCGGCCACGTTCGGCGCGCTGGGCGTGCTGCCGCTGGTGCCGTCGATGCAGACCGGGGTGATCGTGGCCGTCGGCATCCTGCTCGACACGCTGCTGGTCCGCAGCCTGCTCATCCCGGCGCTGGCGCTCGACCTGGGCGCCCGCACCTGGTGGCCGGGGAAGCTGTCCCGGCGGGCCGCCCGGACCGCCCCGGCGACTCCGGCCGAGCGGGTGCTGGCCGGTCCCTGAGCGGTCCCTGAGCCCGGGCACGACGCCGCGAGACCGGGCGGGCACGGACGCGACAGGGTCCGTGCCCGCCCCAGCGCCGATCGCCACCAGGCACCCCGTCGACCACCGCGTCTTCTCGTGCCCCACACCGTGACTGACCGTGACGCCCGTGCCCTTGGATACGGCGAAGAGCGATATGCCTGTCAGGCATATTTATGACTGACAGGCATATCGCTCATCGGGAAATGTGCCGGCTCGGCGACGACCCGCCGGCTCGGCGACGACCCGCCGGCTCGGCGACGACCCGCCGGCTCGGCTCGCGGCCGCTGGCTTCGACGGTGGCCAGCGGTGCGGCACCGGGAGCTCGGGCGGCCGTTGCGGTGAGCCGGACTCCCGGTTCCACACCCAGCCGATGAGCCGGGCCGCTCGTTCCCCGCCCCACCGGCTGTAGCGGCCCCCAGAACCGGTCGGCGGGTGGTCAGCCGGCGAGCAGGGTGGCCATCCGCTGCGCCTGGGTCTCCCAGCGCCACTCCCGCTCCACCCAGGCCCGGCCGGCCGCCCCGAGCTGCCGGGCCAGGTCCCGGTCGGCGAGCAGGGTGGCCACCCGGTCGGCGAGCTGGGCGACGTCCCGGCCGCGCACCACGTACCCGGTCTCCCCCTCGCGGACCGCGTCCGGCGCACCGCCGGAGTCGCCGGCGACCACCGGCAGGCCGGTCGCGGAGGCCTCCAGGTAGACGATGCCGAGCCCTTCGACGTCCAGGCCACGGTTGCGGGTACGGCAGGGCATCGCGTAGACGTCACCGGCGGCGTAGTGCGCGGGCAGCTCGGCGGCGGGCACCGAGCCGGTGAAGACCACGTCGCGCTCCACGCCGGTGTGCCGGGCCAGCTTCTCCAGCGCCGCCCGGTACGGCCCGCCGCCGACCACCAGCAGCGCCGCGTCCGGCACCCGGCGGCGGATCTCCGGCATGGCCCGGATCAGCATGTCCTGCCCCTTGCGGGGCACCAGCCGGGACACGCACACCACCACCGGCCGGTCGGCCAGGCCCAGCCGGACGCGGACCGGCTCGCCGTCGACGGCCGGGTGGTAGGTGTCCACGTCCACGCCGGGCGCCAGCCGGCGCAGGTCGGTCACCCCGTGCAGCGCCCGTTCGAGCCGTACCCGGGTGTAGTCGCCGAGGTAGGTGACCACGTCGGTGCCGCGGCCGATCCGGCGCAGCGCGGCCCGGGCGGCGGGCAGCGCCGCCCAGCCGACCTCGTGGCCGTGGGTCTGCGCGACCACCCGGCGGATCCCGGCCCGGCGGCGCAGCCCGGCCGCCAGCAGACCCAGCGGGGCGGCGGCGCCGAACCAGACGGTGTCGCAGTCGTGCTCGCGGGCCAGCCGGGCGGCCCGGCGGGCCACCAGCGGGGTGGGCAGCAGCACCCGGGTCCGCTCCCGGACCACCTCGAAGGGCTGGTCGGCGTCGAACTTCGCCGCGCCCCGCCAGCTGGAGGCGTAGACCACCACGGAGCCGGAGGGCTGGCGGACGGCGAGGTTGTGCACGAAGGACTGGATGCCGCCGGGGCGGGGTGGGAAGTCGTTGGTGATCAGCAGCGTCCGGCTCATCTGCCGGCCTCCCTGGCGTAGGCGCGGGCGGCGGCCATCCGCTCCACGGTGGACGGGTGCGACGCCGACCAGAGGTACTCCCAGCGCGGCGGGTCGGGATCGGCCAGGTTGACCCCGGCCAGCCGGCGCTGCATCGCCTCGAAGGTGGCCGGGTCGCCGGTCAGCGCGAGGGCGTGCGCGTCGGCGCGCGCCTCGACCCGGCGGGAGATCAGCGCCTGCGCCGGCGCGGCGACCAGCCCGGCCACCGTCACCAGGGCGATCAGCAACGGGAACGCGCGCGGCTCGGCGACCGAGTCGACCCCGGCCAGCCGCAGCAGCGGCGCCCAGGAGCCCAGCAGGTAGAGCGCGACGACCGCGAGGGCGGCGCCGAGCGCGCCGGTGAGCGTGCCGGTCCAGACGTCCCGGTCCTTCGCGTGCCCCAGCTCGTGCGCGACCACGCTGGTCACCTCGGCCGGGGTGGCCTCGCGCAGCAGGGTGTCGTAGACCACCACCCGCCGGGTCGGCCCCAGCCCGGAGACGTACGCGTTGACCGCCTTCGTCCGCCGGGAGGCGTCGGCGACCAGCACGTCGCGCACCGGCACCCCGTCGCGGGCCGCCATCGCCATCAGCTCGGTGCGCAGCGGACCCTGCTCCATCGGGGTGAACCGGTTGAACACCGGCTCCACCAGCACCGGCAGCACGAACGACAGCAGCACGACCAGGCCGGCCGCCCCGGCGGCGCCGAACGCCCACCACCAGCGCGGGGCGAGCCGGGTCACGGTGTAGAAGCCGAGCAGCGCGATCGCACCGATGACGGCGCTGACCGCGTACGACTTGAGCAGGTCGACGGCCCAGCCGCTCCAGCCGTGGGTGCTCAGCCCGTACCGGGTGAGCACGGACTGCCGCCAGGCGGCGAAGGGCAGGGTGAGCAGGTCGGCGAGGAGTACCACGGCGAGCCCGCCGAGCACCGCGCGGGCGGTCCAGTGGCCGCCGAAGGGGCGCCCGGCCAGCTCGACCAGGCGGGCGCCGAGTGGGGTGAGCCCGAGCAGCAGCGCCACCAGCAGCCCGACCACCAGCGCGCCGTACGCGCCGGGGCGCAACGCGGAGCGGAACTCGCGGGCGTGGGCCACCTGGTCGACCGGGAGTTCGCCCAGCGCGGCGACCTGGTCGGCCCGGGGTGCCGGCGGCCGGCTCCACGGCACCAGCACGATGCTGGCGACCAGCAGCACCAGCACCAGCCCGCCGAGGGTCAGCACCGCCCACCCGCGGGGGGTCACGCCGGCACCTCGTCCGCCGGCCCGCCGCCACCACGCCGTAACCGCGTCATGCCGCCGCTCCTCCCGCCGTGAGCGCCCATCCTATTGCCCGCCGCCAGCAGCCCCGGCGCGGTGCCCACGGTGCCCACGGACCGGACCACCGGCGGTGTGGAACGCCGCCAGGGGTCGGCCTGCCCGGCGCGGACGTCGCCGGGGAGCCCACCCGCCCGGGGTGGCGACGCCGTCAGGCCACCCGGCGCCGGCGGGCGGGACGGGCCGGCGCGGCCTCGTGGGCCAGCACCGCCACCTCGAAGCCGGCCCGGGCGAAGACCTCGAGCGCCCGGAGCTCGGCCGGCCCGAGGTCGGCGGCCGGCGAGTCGGCGTCGAGCAGGGCGGTCACCAGGCAGCCGTTACAGCCGGCGCCCCGGATCCCGCACCTGTCGCAGTCGATGAGCATCGTGCCTCCCTGACGGAGTGCGGCGCGGCGGGTGCGACAGCCTGGTCACCACCCGCGCACCGTCGGTCAGGTCGGACACTAGTCACCGGGTACGACAGAACCGGACAACAGTGATCAAGAGTCAGGAACGGGCCAGCCGGCGCAGCAGCGAGTCCGCGCCGAGCGGGTACGCGCCGTGCCGGCGCACGCCGTCAGCGACCTCGCGGTCCGACGAGACCACCACCACCGGCCGGCCCGCCGGTTCGGCCCGGACCAGGCGGCGGATCAGCTCGTCGGCGGTCTCCCCCTTGCGGGAGAAGAGCACCCGGACGCCGCGCGGGGTGGGCGGCAGCCCGTGCATCCGCTCCGCGCCGTCGAAGACCACGGTGACTTCGTCGCCGGTCTGCGCGGCGATCCCGCCCAGCCCGGTGATCAGCCGTTTGCGCTGCTGTTCGAGGGACATCTCGCCGAAGCCGCGCTTGGTGACGTTGTAGCCGTCCACCACCAGGTGCGCCCGGGGCAGGGCGAGCAGCTGGTCCAGCCGGGCCGGGTCGTCGGTGTCCCGGGCGCGGGCGGCGGTGCCGGCGGGCGTGACGGCCGACGAGTCGGCGAACGCGTCGGCCACGAAGTCGGCCGGCAGCTTCTCCACCGGGTCCAGCGCCAGCTCCCGGCGCAGCCCGACGGCGGCCTGGCCGATGGTCTCCAGCAGCAGCCAGAGCCGGGCGTCGTCGACCGAGCGGGCCTCCTTGGCGCTGGCCCGGGCGACCCCGGCCGCCGCCTCGGCCTCGGCCAGCCGGGCCCGCGCCCGGCGCAGCTCGGCGTCGCTGTCGGCGGCCGCCCGGGCCGCCCGGCCCCGCTCGGTGGCGAGCAGCTCGTTGGCCCGGCGTTCGCGCGCCTGCGTCTCCCGCAGCGTCCGCTGGGCCTGGCGGTTCTCCTCCCGCAGCTGCCCCAGCTCCTCGCGGACCCGGGCCAGCTCGTCGCGGAGCTTCTCCGCCTCGACCCGGGCCACCGCCCGGTCGTGCTCGGCGCGGGTGGCCCGCTGCTCGGCCTCCCGGACCAGCTCGGCGATGACGGCGCTGTCCGCCTCGGCCCGCACGGCGGCGCCGCTGGCCTCGATCAGCTCCCGCCAGCCGCGGGGCCGGGCCAGGTACGCCAGCGCGGCCACCTCGACCGGGTCGGCGGCGGCCGGCGCGGTGCCCTCGACCACCGCGGCGCCCAGGTCGCCGGCGTCGGCGAGCACCCGCGCGGTGGCCCGCTGGCGGAACAGCGGGTCGGCGGTGAGTTGGGCGGCGATCACCGGCGCGCCCAGCCGGGCGCGGCGGTTCGGGGCGAACTTGGCCACCCGGCGCAGCGGCACCGGCAACTCGTCGGCGGGCAGCCCGGGCAGCACCGCCGCGGTGAGCGCGACGATGCGCTGGCGGACCGGCTCGGGGAGGGTGGGCTCCGGCTCGGGCGCCCCCGCACCCGGTTCCGCTCCGCCCTCGGGCGCGGCGGTGGACGACCCCTCCTCCGGGAGGTGGTCGTCGTACGGCTCGGTGAGGGGCATGGGGCAAGTCTCCCACCGCGACCGGGCCCACCGCCGGGTGAGTGAGCCGATCTCTCATCCTAGACCGGCGGTGACGACTGGGGCGCCTGCGACGGGAGTGTCGGACCGGGCCGCTAGCCTGCCGCGCGTGGCACCTGGCGAGTACGTCCAGCAGACGCTGGCCGGTCTGGATCCGACAGCGGGCGGCGGGGTGGACCCGGCGCTGCCGCTCTACGCGACGACCTTCGTGGTGGTCGACCTGGAGACGACGGGCGGGGCCCCGGACGGCGGCGGCATCACCGAGATCGGCGCGGTCAAGGTGCGCGGCGGCGAGGAGCTGGGCGTGCTGGCCACCCTGGTCAACCCCGGGGTGCCGATCCCGCCGTTCATCACCGTGCTGACCGGCATCACCCAGGCCATGCTGATCCCGGCCCCGCCGATCGAGCAGGTGCTGCCGAGCTTCCTGGAGTTCATCGCCGACGCCGTGCTGGTCGCCCACAACGCCCCCTACGACGTGGGCTTCCTCAAGGCGGCCTGCGCGAAGCACGGCTACCGCTGGCCCAACCCGCGGGTGCTCGACACCGCCGCCCTGGCCCGCCGGGTGCTCACCCGCGACGAGGTGCCCAACCGCAAGCTCGGCACCCTCGCCGCCTACTTCCGCACCGCCACCCAGCCCACCCACCGCGCGCTGGACGACGCCAAGGCCACCGTCGACGTGCTGCACGGGCTGATCGGGCGGCTGGGCGGGCACCGGGTGGACACGGTCGGCGAGGCCATCGAGTTCGCCCGCGCGGTCACCCCCACCCAGCGCCGCAAGCGGCACCTCGCCGAGGGGCTGCCCAAGGTGCCCGGGGTCTACATCTTCCGGGCCGCCGACGACCGGCCGCTCTACGTCGGCACCTCCGGCGACATCGCCACCCGGGTGCGCAGCTACTTCACCGCGGCGGAGAAGCGGGCCCGGATCTCGGAGATGCTGGCCGCCGCCGAGCGGGTGGAGGCGGTCGAGTGCGCCCATCCGCTGGAGGCCGAGGTCCGGGAGCTGCGGCTGATCGCGGCGCACGCCCCGCCGTACAACCGGCGCTCCAAGTTCCCGGAGCGGATGGTCTGGCTCAAGCTGACCGACGGCCCCTATCCGCGGCTGTCGGTGGTGCGCAGCCTCGCCCCCGGCGACACCGCCTACCTGGGGCCGTTCCGCTCGAAGCAGGCCGCCGAGCTGGCCGCCGCCGGCTTTCACGACGCAGTCCCGCTGCGCCAGTGCACCCACCGGCTCTCGCTGCGCACGGTCACGCCGGCCTGCGCGCTGGCCGAGCTGGGTCGCTGCCCGGCGCCCTGCGAGCACCGGATCACCCCCGAGGAGTACGACCACCGCGCCGCCGCCCCGTTCCGCACGGCGACGGCCAGCGACCCGCAGGTGGTGGTCGACGCCCTGCTCGCCCGGATCGAGACGCTGTCGGCGGGCCAGCGCTACGAGGAGGCGGCGGTGGTGCGCTCCCGGCTGGCGGCGGTGCTGCGGGCGAGCGTACGCATGCAGCGGCTGGCCGGGCTGACCCGGATCGCCGAGCTGACCGCGGCCCGGCGTGCCCCCGGCGGCGGCTGGGAGCTGGCGCTGGTCCGGCACGGCCGGCTCGCCGGGGCGGGGGTCTCCCCGCCCGGGGTCCATCCTCGACCGACCATCACCGCGATCCGGGCCACCGCCGAGACGGTGGAGCCCGGTCACGGGCCGGTGCCCCGCGCCTCCGCGGAGGAGACCGAACGCATCCTGTCCTGGTTGGAGCGACCGGAGACCCGGCTGGTGGAGATGTCCTCCGAGTGGTCCTCGCCGGTGTCCGGGGCGGGCCGCTTCCGCGACCTGCTGGCCAAGGCCGAGAACGGCGGATCCCACCAACTCTCGACCGAACGCTCATGAGCAAGTGACCGATCGGACGACGGTGACTGACTTAGGCTGTTAAGGGAGTGCAGTCCTGCCCGTTTCGTGGGCCTGCTTCCGGTTACCAGAGTTGGTGATCGCGGAGCCGGGGTGAGGAGGTGTCCCTCGTGGACGTCGACGCCGGACACGGCGCCGCCCTGGGGGGCGCGCTCCCGACCCAGCCCGGGGAGCTGCCGCTGGCCCGCCGGCTGCGGTCCCTGCTCACCTGGCCGACCAACGACACCGACCCGGTCAACCACCTGGTCCGCACCCACCGGGGCATCCACGCCAGCGCCGAGACGTCGGTGCTGCGCCGGGCCTACACGATCGCGGAGAACATGCACCGCGGCCAGTTCCGCAAGAGCGGCGAACCGTACATCACCCACCCGCTGGCGGTCGCCCAGATCTGCGCCGACCTCGGCATGGACACCACCACCCTGGTGGCGGCGCTGCTGCACGACACGGTGGAGGACACCCGCTACACGCTCCAGGCGCTCTGCGAGGACTTCGGCCGCGCGGTGGCCCACCTGGTCGACGGGGTGACCAAGTTCGACAAGGAGTTCTACGGCAAGGCCGCCGAGGCGGAGACGATCCGCAAAATGATCATCGCGGCGGGCAAGGACGTTCGGGTGCTGATCATCAAGCTGGCCGACCGGCTGCACAACATGCGTACCCTCGGCGTGCGCTCGGCGGCGTCCCGCGAGCGGATCGCCCGCAAGACCCAGGAGGTGCTCGTCCCGCTCTGCGACCGGCTGGGCATCCAGACCCTCAAACGCGAGCTGGACGACGTGGTGCTGCTGCACCTGCATCCCGAGGAGCACGCCCGGATCGCCCGGCACGTGCACGACCGGCCCGGGTGGGACGCCTACCTGGACGACGTGGTCGCCCAGACCAGGACGGCGCTGCGCCGCAGCCGGGTCGACGCCGAGGTGAGCCCCCGCCCCCGGCACCTCTACTCGATCTGGAAGGACACCGCCGCCGGTGGCCACACCGCCCCGTTCGACCTGCCCCGGATCGTGATCGTGGTGGACGGCCCGCCCACCGACTGCTACGCCGCGCTCGGCGCGGTGCACGGGCGCTGGCGACCCGTCCCCGGCCGCTTCAAGGACTTCATCGCCTCCCCGAAGAACAACCTCTACCGGTCGCTGCACACCAGCGTCTGCGGGCCACAGGACCGCACCGTCGAGGTGCTGATCCGCACCCGCGAGATGCACCGCTCCGCCGAGTACGGCGTCGCCGCCGACTTCCGCTTCCCCCGCTCCTCCGGCGAGGCGGCCCAGGCCGAGCAGCTGGCCTGGCTGCGCCGGGTGCTCGACTGGGAGCAGGAGGCCCCCGACCCGGCCCAGTTCCTCCAGTCGCTGCGCTGCGACCTGGCCGAGACCCAGATCCAGGTGGTCGCCGACGGCCGACAGGTCGTGCTCCCGGCCGGGGCCACCCCGGTGGACCTGGCGTACGAGCTGGGCACCGAGTGGGGCGACCACTGCCTGGCCGCCCGGATCAACGGCCGGCTGGCGCCGCTCTCGTCCGAACTGGACGAGGGCGACGTGGTGGAGATCTTCACCGAGAACGACGCGGAGAGCGGCTTCGAGGCCGACTCGGCGCCGCGCGGGCCGCGCCGCGAGTGGCTGGGCTTCGTCAAGTCGCCGCACGCGCAGATGCAGATCAGCCGCTGGTTCGCCGAGCACACCGAGCCGGGCATCTCGATCGCCGACAAGGTACGCCTCGGCCGGGCGACGATCGGGCTGGCGCTGCGCAAGCACGACCGGGGGCTGGCCAGCGACCTGCCGCTGCTGCGGCTCTCCGAGGAGCTCGGCTACCCCGACCTGGAGACCCTGCTGGTGGCGGTCTTCGACCGGGCGGTCGAGCCGGACGCCGTCGTCCGGCAGCTCATCGACCTGGTCGACCACCGCCAGTGATCCCCGCCCGGTCCAGCCGTCCCGACGCGGGTGGTGGGGCCGGGGCGCGGGTGGGGGCCCGAGGGCCTAGCCTGGAGTCATGATCCCCCGCTCGCGCGCCACCGGCCGGGCCGTCGCCTACAAGGTCTTCTACCGCCTTCCGGTGGGGATGCGCCGCCGCCTGGTCCGGCTCGCCGTGCCGAAGTACGTCGTCGGCGCGGTCACCCTGGTCCGGGACAGCGAGGCCGAGGGGACCGGTCGGCTCCTGCTGCTGCGCCAACCGCCCGGGTACAGCTGGACCCTCCCCGCCGGCCTGCTCCAGCGCGCCGAGGCCCCGGTCGTCGGCGCCGCCCGCGAGCTGTACGAGGAGTCGGGCATCCGGCTCTCCCCCGACCGGCTCCGCCCGGCCGCGCCGAACGCCCTGGTGCACGCCAAGGGCTGGGTCGACATGGTCTTCGAGGCGGAGGTGCCGGCGTCGACCACCGAGCTGAGGGTGGACGGCGCGGAGGTCTACGAGGCCGCCTGGCACCCGCTGGACGACCTGCCCCGGCTCAGCCGGGCCACCGCCTTCCTGCTCGGCCACTACGGCATCGGTCCGCTGGCCGGCCAGATCCCGCCCACCGGCCGAGCGGCGTGACCGCGATCCCCGACCGGCCGTCGCCCCGGCCGGCCGGTCATCCGGCGCGGGTGCCGCCGGCGGGGATCTGCGCGGTGGTGCTCGCCGCCGGCGAGGGGGCCCGGCTGCGGCCGCTCACCGGGCGGGTGCCCAAGGCGCTCTGCCCGGTCGGCAACGTGCCGCTGCTGGACCGGGCGCTGGCCCGACTCGCCGGGCTGGGCCTGGCCGGTCCCGGGACGGTCGCGGTCAACGCCAGCTACCTCGCCGACCAGGTGGTCGCCCACATCGGCGCGCGGGCCCACCTCTCCGTCGAGCCGGACGGCCCGCTGGGCACCGCCGGCGGCGTGGGCAAGCTGCGGGACTGGATCGCCGGACGCGGCGTGCTGGTCGGCAACGCCGACGCGTACCTCGCCGATCCGGCGGCCGCCCCCGGGCCGGACATCGCCGCGCTGCTCGACGGCTGGGACGGGCGGAGCGTACGCCTGCTCGGCCAACCCGCCGCGGACCCGGCGGCCCCCGGCACGTTCGACGGACACGAGTTCACCGGGTTCTCCCTGCTGCCGTGGCGGCTGGTCCGGGAGCTGCCCGCGACCTTCGGCGACCTGGTCCGGGCGGTGTGGCGGCCGGCGGAGGCGGCCGGGGCGCTGGCGGTGGTGGCGTACCCCGGCAGGTTCTACGACACCGGCACCCCGGCCGACTACCTGGCGGCCAACCTGCACGCCGCCGGCGACGGCGAACTGCTCGATCCCGGCGCCACCGTGACCGGCCGGGTGCGCCGGGCGGTGGTCGGGGCGGGCGCGGTGGTCCGCGGCGACGTCGAGCGGGTGGTGGTCTGGCCCGGCGCCATCGTCGAGGAGGGCGAACGGCTGTGCGACGTGATCCGGGCCGGCGACGCGCTGACCGTGCCGGCGGGCTGACCGCCCGCGCCGGACCGGTCCTGCGCGCGCCGGGGAACATCTAGCATGAGCCACGACGTCGACGAACGGAGAAGCATCCAGTGATCACCGCGATCGTCCTGATCGACTGCGCCACCGACTCGATTCCCGAGGTGGCCGAGACCCTGGCCAACCTGCCCGGCGTCAGCGAGGTCTACTCGGTGGCCGGGCACGTCGACCTGATCGCCATGGTCCGGGTCCGGGAGTTCGAGCAGATCGCCCAGGTCATCGCCGGCAGCATCTCCAAGGTGCCCGGCGTGCTCAACACCGAGTCGCACATCGCGTTCCGGGCGTACTCGCAGCACGACCTGGAGGAGACGTTCGCGATCGGGCTGGCCGGCGCCGACTGACCGGTGAACGCGCGGTGGCCGGCCCATCCCGGAGGGCGGACCGGCCACCGTCGGCCGTGCGGTGACGTCAGCTGGTGCCCGGAGCCGGCGTCTCGGTGGTGCCACCCGGCGACTCGGGCGTGCCGCCCGGGGTCGGGGACTCGGTGGTGCCGCCCGGCGCCGGCGTGGTGGTGCCGGTCGGGCTGGGCGTGGCGGTGGCCTCCGGCACTGGGATGCCCAGCTGCCGCGCGAGGTTCACCAGCTCGTCATAGTGCGCCTGGAGCACCGGCAGCGCGGTCTGCGCCAGCTGGATCACCGACTGCTCCTGACCCTGCGAGATCTCGGTCTGGGTGGCCTGGATCGCCTGGATGTGCGCGGCGAGCTGCGCGGTCACCCACTGGCGGTCGAACTCCTCGCCCCTGGCGTTCTCCAGCCGGTCGAGGATCTGCCGCTGGTCGGCGGTCGGCTCATTCGGCAACTGCACACCCAACTGGGAGGCGGTCTGCTGGACCGACTGGTCCAGCTGGGTGTGGTCGGTCTTGAACATCTCGCCGAGCCGCTTGACCTCCTGGTTCTGGCCCTGCTCCCGGGCCAGCTCACCAGCTCTGATCTCAAACAGGTTGGACTGGTGCACCGCCTGCAGATACTGGCTGTCCTGCGTCGACGGCTGTGCCGCGGCCTGCACGGCCGCGGCAGGCGCCAGACCGACCAGCACCAGTGCGGCCAGCAGGCCGAGGCGTTTGATTCCCAACATGTTCCCTCCCCGTTGACGTTGGACCGCACGGATACCCGGCTGGCGGGGGTTATTCCTGCGTTTCCACCCGTCGGTGGGCGGGTCGCGGGGTGGGCAGGGCGGACCCGGACGAACGTCGCGGAAATGGACGTGGCGCCCGCGGTAGAACTCGGGGGGGCGCCACGGTCGAATACGTCGTCAGCGACGGCTCTCGCCGCTGCCGATCTCCTCCCGCTCGGGGCGGGGCTCGACCGGCGGGTGCCCCGGCGAGACCGGCGCCTCGGCCGGCTTCTCGATCGGGTAGAAGAAGCCCCGGATGGCCGGGCCGAGAGCCCCGAGCCGGTTCATCTTCTTCGGCACCACCCAGCCGACGTAGTCCAGCTCGCCGTGCCCGTCGTGGTCGGCCGCGCTGAGCGGCTGGTGGACCTCGACGAACCGGCCGTCCGGCAGGCGCCGGATGATGCCGGTCTCCACACCGTGGGCCAGCACCTCCCGGTCGTGCTGCTGGAGACCGAGGCACAGCCGGTACGTCACGTAGTACGCCAGCGGCGGGACCACCAGCAGGCCGATCCGGCCCGCCCAGGTCATCGCGTTGAGGCTGATCTGGAACTTGTCCGCGATCACGTCGTTGCCGCCGGAGAGGGTCAGCACCACGAAGAACGACACCGCCATGGCGCCCGCCGCGGTCCGGGCCGGCACGTCGCGGGGCCGCTGGAGCAGGTTGTGGTGCTTGCGGTCCTTGAGGTGCCGCGCCTCCATGAACGGGTAGAACAGGGAGATCGCGACCAGGATGCCCGGCAGCACGACGGTCGGCCAGAACAGCGGCGGGATGACGTACCCGTCGCCGATCGGGATGTTGATCTCCCAGGCCGGCATGAGTCGGGTCGAGCCGTCGAGGAACATGACGTACCAGTCGGGCTGGCTGGCGGCCGAGACCACCCACGCCTCGTACGGGCCGAAGTACCAGATCGGGTTGATCTGGAAGAGGCCACCCATCAGCGCGATCACGCCGAAGACGACCATGAAGAAGCCGCCCTGCTTGAGCGCGTAGCGCGGGAACATCCGCTCGCCGACGACGTTCTCGTTGGTCCGGCCCGGGCCGGGCCACTGGGTGTGCTTCTGCTTGAACACCAGGCCCAGGTGAACGGTGATCAGCGCCACCAGCAGACCCGGGATCAGCAGGACGTGGGCGATGAAGAAGCGGCTGATGATGATCTCGCCCGGGAACTCCCCGCCGAAGACCGACGAGGTGACCCAGGAGCCGATCACCGGGATCGACAGCATGATGGCCGAGGCGATCCGCAGACCGGTGCCGGACAGGCCGTCGTCCGGCAGCGAGTAGCCGGTGAAACCGGCCAGGAAGCCGACCCAGAACAGCAGCGAGCCGATGATCCAGTTCGTCTCACGCGGCTTGCGGAACGCGCCGGTGAAGAAGACCCGCAGCATGTGCACGACGATCGAGGCCATGAACAGCAGCGCCGCCCAGTGGTGCATCTGCCGCATGATCAGACCGCCCCGGACGTCGAACGACAGGTCCAGGCTGGAGGCGTACGCGGCCGACATCGGCGTGCCCCGCAGCGGGGCGTAGCTGCCGTCGTAGACCACCTCGGTCATCGCCGGCTCGAAGAAGAAGGTCAGGAAGACACCGGTCAGCAGCAGCACGACGAACGAGAAGAGCGCGATCTCGCCGAGCAGGAAGGACCAGTGGTCCGGGAAGACCTTGTTGAGCAGCTTGCGCAGCGGCGTGGCCACCTGGAACCGGTCGTCCACCGCTCCGGCCGACTTGGCCGGCACCGCTGCTACGTCGAACTTTCGGCGCTTCATGGCCGCTCCCAGAAGTCGGGGCCGATGGTTTCGGTGTAGTCGGACTTCGCCACGAAGAAGCCCTCCTCGTCCACCTCGATCGGCAGCTGCGGCAGCCGACGGCTGGCCGGACCGAAGATGGGCCGGGCGTTGTCGGTGATCAGGAACTGCGACTGGTGGCACGGGCAGAGCAGCCGGTTGGTCTGCTGCTCGTACAGGCTCGCCGGGCAGCCGGCGTGCGTGCAGATCTTGGAGTACGCCGCGTAGTTGCCCCACATGAAGTCCTGGCGGCCCAACCGCGCATTGGCGTCGCGGGACTCCTGGGCGTCCGTCTCGCGCAGGTGGATCAGCAGGGTCGGCGAGTCGGCGTGCTTGTTGCTCACGCCGTGCTCAATGCCCGGGAAGACGGTCAGCTGGCCACCGGCGCTGATGTCGGCCGGGCGGATCGGCCGGCCGTCCTCACGGACCAGCCGGATCTTGCGGCCGCCCTCGGCCGGCGCGAAGCCGGTGGTGAACATCTGGTTGTTCTTGTGCGGCTGCGAGATCAGGCCACCGATCAGCGGGGCCGCGACGACCGCGCCGACGGGCAGCAGGCCCGCCGCCAGCGAGACGCCGAGCAGCGGACGACGCCGCACGCCCATCTCGTCGGCCATGTAGAGCATGGTCTCCCCGGTGATCTTGCGATCCTCCGGCGCCCCCGGCTGGTCGTGCCGGTCCTGGATCGAGACCTCCTTGGGCAGCAGCTTCTTGCCCCAGGTGAGGATGCCGAAGCCGACGGCCAGGAGCGCGACGCCCAGGGTGACGCCGAGCAGCGGGGTGTACCACTTGTCACCGCCGCGGCCGGCCTCCCACTTCCACGGCCACCAGATGTAGATGACCAGGAAGGCGGTGGCCGCGAGGCCGGTGAGGAGGAAGAAGCTGGCGACCGTACGGGTCAGCCGGCGCTCGGCCTTGCTGCCCGGCGCGACCTGCTCCTCGTAGTGGACGATCTCGATGTCGTCCCGGCGCGCGCCCTCCAGGACGATGTCGAACCGGGACAGCCGGGGGTCCATGACGTCGAGCGGCTCCGGACCCTGCGGGGCCTGGTGCTCGGTGTGGGTGCTCATGCCGTCACCTCGCTACGGGCGGTGCCGACGCACGGCACCACGGCAATGGTACTGACGTTCGACCGGGTCACGACTTGCCCGCAATCCACAGGCTGGCGAAGACCAGCGCGATGATGCCGAACAGGAAGGCCGCCAGACCCTCGGTGGAGGGGCCGTACCGGCCGAGGTTGAACCCACCCTGGTCCTGGTCGTGCTTCAGCGTCTCCTGGATGTAGGCGATGATGTCCGCCTTCTGCTCCGGGGTGATCTGGTTGTCGCCGAACACCGGCATGTTCTGCGGGCCGCTCAGCATGGCGGCGTAGATCTGCCGGTCGCTGGCCGGGCGCAGGCTCGGGGCGAACTTGCCCGAGGAGAGCGCGCCGCCGCCACCACCAAAGGCGTGGCACTGCGAGCAGTTGATCCGGAACAGCTCGCCGCCGGTCGCCAGGTCGGCGCCCTCACGCAGGTGCCCCTCGGGGACCTGCGGGCCGCCACCGAGCTCCTGGACGTACTGGGCGAGCTGGCGCACCTGCTCGTCGGTGAAGACCGGGGGCTTGCGCTGAGCCTGGGCCTCCTGTCGGGCCATCGGCATGCGGCCGGTGCCCACCTGGAACTCGACCGAGGCGGCGCCCACGCCGACCAGGCTCGGGCCACGACCGTCGACACCCTGTGCGTTACGACCGTGGCAGGTCACGCAGCTCACGTCGAACAGCGCCTTGCCCTCGGCGGCGGCGCCGGTCAGCGGCGGGTTTTCCTGCGCCTGCACGCCAGGGGCGAAGACGGTGTAGGCGCCGCCGGCCAGCGTCAGCGCGGCGATCAGCCGGACCGCGGCGCCCAGCCGGCGGCGGCCCCTGCTGCGCGCTACGGGCCGCCCGCGCAGGCGCGCGAGCAGACCGCGTCGGCGGTCGTTGTCAGAAGTCATGACCTGTGTCCTTAACCGGTTGGACCTTGTCTCAGGGGACGGAGCAGCGGCGCGGTTCGTGACGCGCCAAGATCACTGGAGCCAGTAGATCATGGCGTAGAGCCCGATCCACACCACGTCGACGAAGTGCCAGTAGTACGACACGACGATCGCCGAGGTGGCCTGCGCCGGGGTGAACCGGCCCATGGTGGTGCGGATCATGAAGATGATGAAGGCGATCAGGCCGCCGGTCACGTGCAGGCCGTGGAAGCCGGTGGTGAGGTAGAACATCGACCCGTAACCGTCTTCGTTGATCTTCACGCCCTCGTGCACCAGGGTGCGGTACTCGTTCACCTGGCCGAGCACGAAGATGAGGCCCATCACGAAGGTGATCGTGAACCAACGCCGCAGGGCGTGGACGTCGCCCTTCTCCGCCGCGAAGACACCGAGCTGGCAGGTCACCGAGGACAACACCAGGATCACGGTGAAGGTGGTCGCGTAGGGGATGTTGAGGTGCTCGGTGTGCTTCTCCCACTGCTCCGGCGCCGCCGCGCGGATGGAGAAGTACATCGCGAACAGCGCCGCGAAGAACATGAGTTCGCTGGAGAGCCACACGATCGTCCCGACGCTGACCATGTTGGGTCGGGTCAGGGAGTGGATCCGGCTCTTGTCAATGGCTGGGGCCGCAGTCACGCGGTCATTATTGCCCTTGACCGGGGCGGGCGATCAGCGGGGGGCCAAACCCGGGCGAGGGATGGCCCGATCGTGGTGGTCCGGTTCGCCTGGCCTAGCCTGAAAAGCGTGCTGCACGTCGATTCGATCTTCGCCGCGACCTCGGCGGGCCCGTCGGCGGTCCTCGCCGCCGGGAGCGAGGCCGTCCCGCCGCCGTTCACCGTCACCCGGGTCTTCACCGAGACCCGGCTGGACAGCTGGCTCGCCCTCGGGCTGGTGCTGGCCGCCGGGCTCTACCTCTACGGGGTCTACCGGTTGCGGCTGCGCGGGGACGCCTGGCCGGTCCTCCGGACGATCTGCTTCCTCGGCCCGGGCCTGGGCGGCATCGCCGCGGTCACGGTCAGCGGCCTGCACGCGTACGACACGGCGCTGCTGTCGGTGCACATGGTCCAGCACATGGTGCTGTCGATGATCGCGCCGATCTTCCTCGCCCTGGGCGCCCCGGTCACCCTGGCCCTGCGCACGCTGCCGGTACGCCCCCGCAAGCGGCTGCTGGCGGTCGTGCACAGCCGGTTCGCGAAGGTCTACAGCTTCCCGCTGGTGGCGTTCAGCATCTTCGTGGTGAACCCGTTCGCGCTCTACTTCAGTGGCCTCTACCACTACACGCTGGAGCACGCCTGGGCGCACGAGCTGGTGCACGCGCACTTCATCGCCACCGGCTGCGTGTTCTTCTGGCCGCTGCTCGGCCTCGACCCGCTGCCGGGACGGTGGCCGTACCCGGCGCGGGCGCTGCTCATGCTGCTCTCCGTGCCGTTCCACACGGTGCTCGGCCTCACCATCATGCAGAGCACCACGCTGCTCGGCGGCGACTGGTACCCGTCGCTCAACCTGCCCTGGTCGAACCCGTGGAACGACCAGGTGGTCGCCGGCGGCATCCTCTGGGCCGGCGGCGAGTTCGTCAGTGTGACGATGCTCGCGGTGCTGGTCATGCAGTGGATCCGGCAGTCCGAGCGGGAGGCCCGCCGGCTCGACCGCGAGCTGGACCGCCAGGAGGCCCGCGACCGCGCCGCCGCCGCCGCAGCGACCGCGACCCCGGCCCCGGCCCCGGGCAGCCCGGCCTGACCTGCGCCGACGCGGCGTCCGCGCCGCCCGGCCGGGCGGGATGTCGCCTTCGCCACACCGGCGGGTACCATCAGCGGGCAGCTACGAGGTGGGAGCCAGTCCAGCGATGAGCGATCGTCAGTGCACCGTCCTGCTCTACAGCGACGACCCGCAGGTCCGTGACCGGATGCGGCTGGCCGTCGGCACCCGCCCGGCGCCCGGCCTCGAGATCGAGTTCGTCGAGGCCGCCACGTACGCGGAGTGCATCCGGCTGGTCGACGACTACGAGATCGACCTCATGCTGCTCGACGGCGAGGCCAGCCCGGGCGGCGGCATCGGCATCGCCCGCCAGATCAAGGACGACCGGGACGACGCCCCGCCCACCTGCGTGGTCATCGCCCGCTCCGCCGACCGATGGCTCGCCGCCTACGCGCAGGTCGACGCCACGCTGGTGCACCCGCTCGACCCGGTGACCACCGGCACCACGGTCGCCGAACTGCTGCGTACGCACGCCGCCGCCGCCTGAGTCTGCGCGCTCGGCGGCGCCTCCGGCGCCCGGGCTGACGGGCGCCGCCCCCGTCCCACCCGCACCCACGCCCGCTCGGGAGGCCCACCATGGGCGAACGGACCTGGCCGCACCTGCTCAACGCGCTGCTGCGCGGCGACGAGCTCTCCACCGCGGACACCGCGTGGGCGATGGACGAGATCATGACCGGCGCGGCCGCCCCGTCCCAGGTCGCCGGCTTCGCGGTGGCGTTGCGGGCCAAGGGCGAGACCCCCGCCGAGCTGGCCGGCCTGGTGCAGGCGATGCTCGGCCGGGCGGTGCCGGTCGAGCTGCCCGAGGAGCTGCGGCGCACCGCGCTGGACGTGGTCGGCACCGGCGGTGACCTCGCCCACACGGTGAACATCTCCACGATGACCGCGCTGGTGGTGGCCGGCGCCGGGGTCCGGGTGGTCAAGCACGGCAACCGCGCCGCCTCCTCGCTCTGCGGCACCGCCGACCTGCTGGAGTTCCTCGGCGTGCCGCTGGACCTGGCGCCCGAGCAGGTCGCCCGCTGCGTCGAGGAGGCCGGGATCGGGTTCTGCTTCGCCGGCCGGTTCCACCCGGGGATGCGGCACGCCGGCCCGGTCCGCCGCGAGATCGGCGTACCCACCTTCTTCAACTTCCTCGGCCCGCTGACCAACCCGGCCCGTCCCCGGGCCGGCGCGGTGGGCTGCTTCGACGCGCGGATGGCGCCGGTGATGGCCGCCGTGTTCGCCGGGCGGGGCGACTCGGCGATCGTGATGCGCGGCGAGGACGGCCTGGACGAGTTCACCACCGCCGCCCCCACCCGGGTCTGGGTGGCCCAGCAGGGCACCGTCAGAGAGGCCGTGCTGGACGCCACGGACCTCGGGGTACCCCGGTCCACCCTGGCCGACCTGCGGGGCGGGGACGCGGCGTACAACGCCGGGGTGGCCCGCCGGCTGCTGGCCGGGGAGACCGGCCCGGTGCGGGACGCCGTGCTGGTCAACTCCGCCGCCGCGCTGGCCACCCAGGGGCCGCTGGACGGCGATCTGACCGAGGCGCTGCGAGCCGGGCTGGACCGGGCCGCCGAGTCGATCGACTCGGGCGCGGCGGCCGCCGTCCTGGAGCGCTGGGTCGAGGTGGCCCGGACCCGCTGAGCGGGTGGCGCGGGGGAACTGTCGGCGGGGCGTGCCAAACTACACGGGAGTAATTTTCCGCTTTCCGCCGATGGCTCCGATGGTCGTCGGCGGGCACCGGAGCGAGAGGAGACGCCCGTGTCGGACCGCGAGCTCTACTGCGACACCTGCGAGGGCGTGCAGCCGTTCGAGGTCCCGCCCTGCGTCGACGGTCACGACCTCGACTGCCCCGAGCTGGTCTGCACCGGCTGCGGCGCGGCCGTGCTGATCGCCACCTTCACCTTCGGCGCCCCGCAACTCGCGGCCCGCCGCCGGCTCCCCGACCAGCGCCGCGCGGCCTGACCCCACCACTCCCGCCGCCGCTGCCCTCCCCCGCCCTCGTTCCCGGCTCGAGACGACCAGTTCCTGTCGAGGGACGACGTGGCGCCCGAGCAACCCGGCAGGACCGGTTCACCGTCGGCCGTCCCGAGCCCGGTCGCTCCAGGCTGACGGTCCTTGCGGCAGAACGGCCCCTTGCGGCAGAACGGCCCCTTGCGGCAGTCGACCGGCCCGACCGGAGGCAGCGCGGAGTTGCGGACCCTTACCGACTCTGCGGACTCCCCCCGACTCTGTTGCGGGTCCTTTAGAGCTGATGTCGTAAACGACTCAGCGAATCACGCATGGACCTGCTCCACCGCGGCGGCTTCACCGGCATGGTCCACGCCGTCCTGCAGCCCGACGCCCGGCAGGGCCTGCGCGACGGCATCCGCGGCAACGTGCACATGTACGCGGCTCACCGCGACGTCCTGCGCGCCCTGTTCTCCATGGCCCAACTCGACGCGCAGTCGGCGGGGCAGTCCAACGCCTGGAACAAGGCCGCGCCGAAGGCATGAACGGCGCGGAGCAGGCGGCGGGCCACGGCAGGCGGCGCAGGCGCGGCGTTGACTCGTTTACGTCATCAGGTCCAAAGCGCGGCAACTAGGTGCCACCAGGGCTCGCCCACCAGCAACACCACGACCACCGGCATGGCACGCCCACCACCACCAGCACGGGCAAGAGCCCACGGCCGCCGGCCTCCCGACCGCACATACGCGTAGGCCCGCGTCCCGGATCGGGACGCGGGCCTACGGGTGAAGCCGTCGAATCAGTGCTCGGCGGTACGCCGGGTGCCGGTGTAGTACTCGAAGAGCAGGCCGCACGCGGCGAAGATGACCGCGACCAGGCCGACGCCCACCAGCCAGAACTGCCAGTACACCAGGCCCATGCCGGCCACCGCGGCGGCCAGCGCCAGGCCGAACGGCCAGTAGCTGCCCGGGCTGAAGAAGCCGATCTCGCCGGCGCCGTCGGCGATCTCGCCGTCCGGCCGGTCCTCCGGCCGCAGGTCGATGCGGCGGGAGACGAACCAGAAGAAGCCACCACACATCGTGCAGAGCAGGAACGACAGCAGCAGCGCCACCGTGCCGACCCACTCGACCCGGCCGCCGTCGCCGTAGGTCCAGGCGCCGTAGAGCACCGTCACGCCGAACAGGAACGCGCCAATGACCAGGAAGATACGCCACTCGGTCTTCATGTCGGTTCCCTCAGTTCCTCGGGTCGGAGTGCGACTTGTCGGGGTTGAAGGTGGCCACGTTGCGCCGCGTCTTGAACGGCTCGGTGGTCGTGGCGTACGGGTCCTCGCCGATGGCGCTGAGCGCCTCCTGCGTCGACTTGCCGTCCCGCTTGGCCGCCAGGAACTGGTCGTACTTCTCCGGGGAGACGACGCGCAGCTCGAAGTTCATGAAGGCGTGGTAGCTGCCGCAGAGCTCGGCGCACCGGCCGACGTACGCGCCCTCGGACTCGAGCTTGGAGATCTCGAAGACGTTGCGGACGTTGCCCGGCATGACGTCCCGCTTGAACAGCAGCTCCGGCACCCAGAACGAGTGGACGACGTCGCGGCTGGTCTCCTCGAAGCGGATCGACCGGTCGGCCGGCAGGACCAGCACCGGGATGACCTCGCTGGTGCCCAGCACCGACGCCACGGTGTTCGCCTCGGGGCCCTGACCGTCGCGGTAGTTGAACTGCCAGTTCCACTTGAACGCGACGACCTCGACGGTCACGTCCGGGTTCTTCGTGATCCGCACCACGTCGGTCTGCACGACCGCCGTGTAGTAGAAGAGCACGGAGACGATCAGGATCGGCGCGATGGTGTAGAGGAACTCCATCGGCAGGTTGTACCGGGTCTGCACCGGCAGCTCGTTGCCCCGCTTGCGGTAGCGCACGACGCACCAGAAGATCAGGCCCCAGACGAAGCCGCCGACCGCGAGGGCGGCGATGCAGGAGGCGATCCACAGGTCGTACATCCGGTGCGACTCCGGCGAGATGCCACCCTGCGGCCAGCCGAAACCGTCGAACGAGCTGCCGACGTTGCAGCCGGTGAGCAGAACCAGCAGCGCCGCTCCGCCGAGACCGAGCCCGGCGAGCCGACCAGCACCACGCCGCCGGCGCCCACCGGCTCCTGGGGAAGCGCTGTGCCGTACGGCTGAGGGCCGTACCTCCGAACTCCTTGCGACCACCTGGTCCTGCCTCCCTAGCGCGCCGCGGTGGGTTTCCCTGAAGCACCGACGGCAAAGGCGTCACCGACGGTCGCAGATTACTCGACCATGACGGGCTCGACCGTGTTGGGGTCACTGTGCGCCCCCATCGGGGGGCTCGTGGGCATACCGACCCGATAGCGTGGGCTGTCGTGAGCCCTACCCCCGTCTACCTGGACGCGGCCACCGCCGCGCCGCTGCACCCGGTCGCCCGGCAGGCACTGCTGGCCGCCCTCGACGACGGCTGGGCCGACCCGGCCAGGCTGTACACCCAGGCCCGCCGGGCCCGCCAGCTCCTCGACGCCGCCCGCGAGGCCACCGCGGCCACGCTCGGCGTCCGCGCCGACGAACTCTCCTTCACCCCCAGCGGTACGGCCGCGGCGCACGGGGCGGTGCTGGGGGGCCTGGCCGGTCGGCGGCGGGTCGGGGCGACGCTGGTGCACTCGACGATCGAGCACTCCGCGGTGCTGCACGCCGCCGAGCGGCACGTGGCCGGTGGTGGCGCCGCCGTCGCCGTGCCGGTGGACCGGCTCGGCCGGCTCGACCTGTCCGCCTGGTCCGACGCGGTACGGGCCCCCGGGGTCGCGCTGGCCGCGCTGATCGCCGCCAGCCACGAGGTGGGCACCGTCCAGCCGGTGGCCCGGGCGGCCGCCGAGTGCGCCGACGCGGGCGTCCCGCTGTACGTCGACGCGGCCCAGGTGGTGGGGCGGGCGCCGGTGCCGGCGGGCTGGTCGGTGCTGACCGCCAGCGCGCACAAGTGGGGTGGGCCACCCGGGGTGGGGCTGCTGGTGGTGCGCAAGGGCACCCGATGGGAGTCGCCCTGGCCGGCCGACGAGCGGGAGTCGGGGCGTACCCCCGGGGTGGTCAACCTGCCGGCGGTGGTGGCGGCGGCGGCGAGCCTGCGCGCGGCGGCGGCCGACGCCGTGGCCGAGGCGGCCCGGCTGGCGCCGCTGGTGGACCGGATCCGGGCCCGGGTGGCCGCCGAGGTGCCGGACGTGGAGGTGGTCGGCGACGCGAGCGACCGGCTCCCCCACCTGGTCACCTTCTCCTGCCTCTACGTCGACGGCGAGGTGCTGCTGCACGCGCTGGACCGGCGCGGCTTCGCGGTCTCCTCCGGCTCCTCCTGCACCTCCTCGACGTTGCGCCCGTCGCACGTGCTGGAGGCGATGGGGGTGCTCTCGCACGGCAACGTGCGGGTCTCGCTGCACCGGGAGACGACCGAGGCGGACGTCGAGCGGTTCCTGGCCGAGCTGCCCGGGATTGTCGCCGAGCTGCGCGCCGAGGCGGGGGTGGTGGGGCTGTGACCGACCCCACGGAGGTGCTCGACTGCCGGGGCCAGCGCTGCCCGCTGCCGGTCATCGCGCTGGCCCGCCGCCTGCCCGAGCTGCCCGTCGGCGCGGTGCTGCGCGTCCTGGCCGACGACCCGGCCGCCGCCGTCGACATCCCGGCCTGGTGCCGCATGCGCGCCCAGGACTTCGTCGCCGCCCACCCCGACACCACCGCCTACGACGTTCGCCGCACCCACTGACCCCCTCCCCCACCCCCACCCCCACTTCGGGCGCGCGCCCAAGATCCGCAGGGACTGCGCGTCGGGGTCAGGTCAGGTAGGTGAGGATGGCGGGGAGGGGGTCCAGGTCCACGGCGGTGTCGACCACGAGGCGGGGACCGATGATCGGCTCGTACTCGGCGCGGCGGAGCAGGGTCTGGTCCCAGGTCGGGAGCAGCGGGTCGGGCTCGGCAGGCAGCCGCGCCTCGACCCGGCGGCGGTGCTCCGCCTCGTCGCCGCAGTGCACCTCGATCAGCCGTAGCGGCACCCCGGCCCGCTCGGCCAGGTCGTGCCAGAGGCCGCGGGCGCTGGCGACCGGGTTGACCGCGTCGACCACCACGGTCAGGCCGAGTCCCAACTGCACCTCGGCCAGCCCCGCCACCGCCTGGTACGCCGCCATCCCGGGCACGTCGCCGACCAGCCCGTGGTGGGCCAGCGCCCGCTCGACCGGGTCCACCGGCAGCACGGGCGCGCCCAGCGCCGCGCCGACCCGCCGGGCGAGGGTGCTCTTACCCACCGCCGGCAGGCCGGCGAACGCGACCAGGACGGGCCTCACGGCAGCAGGTACGGCCGCACGTCCTCGGCGGCGGCGTCGCCGTACGACTCGGCCAGGCGCTTGACGAAAAGGTCGCGGCGGACGTCGTACTCCTGGGTGCCGACGGTCTCCAGCACCAGGGTGGCCAGCAGCGAGCCGACCTGCGCGGCCCGCTCCAGGCCGAGGCCCCAGGAGAGCGCGGCGAAGAAACCGGCCCGGAAGCCGTCACCGACGCCGGTCGGGTCGACCGCCTGGATCTCCCGGGCGATCGGCACGTGGATCGTCCCGAAGTCGCGGCCGGCGATCTCCGCGCCGTCCTTGCCCAGCGTGGTGACCCGCACCTTCACCCGGTCGAGCAGCTGCTCGTCGGTGAGGCCGGCCTTGCTCTGCAGCAGGGACTTCTCGTAGTCGTTGGTCATCAGGTAGTCGGCGCCGTCGATCAGGCCGATCACGTCCGCGCCGTCCATCCGGGCGAGCTGCTGGGACGGGTCGGCGACGAAGGCGTAGCCGCGCTCCCGGCACTCGGCGGAGTGGCGGATCATCGCCTCCGGGTCGTTGGCGCTGACCAGCACCAGGTCGAGACCGCCGAGGCGCTGGGCCACCGGGGACAGCTCGATGTTGCGGGCCTCGCTCATCGCCCCGGCGTAGAAGGAGGCGATCTGGCACATGTCGGTGTCCGTGGTGCAGACGAACCGGGCGGTGTGCGCCACCTCGCTGACGTGCACCGACTCGCAGTCGACGCCGTGCCGCTCCAGCCAGGAGCGGTAGTCGGCGAAGTCGGCGCCGACCGCCCCGAGCAGCACCGGGCGCAGCCCGAGCTGCGCCATGCCGAAGGCGATGTTGGCGGCCACCCCGCCGCGACGCAGCACCAGGTCGTCCACGAGGAACGACAGCGACACCTTGTGCAGCTGGTCGGCGATGAGCTGGTCGGCGAAGCGACCGGGGAAGCTCATCAGGTGGTCGGTCGCGATCGAGCCGGTCACGGCGATCTTCATGTCAACCCTCGGGGTCGGGAGCAGGGCGCCGGTCAGCCTACCGGTCCGCCCGGGGAGCCGCTCCAGGGTCTTCTCGACAATGCGCCGTCCGCCGCTCATCCGGACGTCACCCCCGACGGACCCGCACAGACGGCGGCGGGGCCGCCCCGAAGGACGGCCCCGCCGGACGCAGGTGCTGGTCGACTCAGCTGAACGAGTCGCCGCAGGCGCAGGAGCTGCCCGCGTTGGGGTTGTCGATGGTGAAGCCCTGGGCGTCGATCCGGTCGGCGAAGTCGATGGTGGCGCCGGCCAGGTAGGGGGCGCTCATCCGGTCGACGACGACCTCGACACCGTCGAAGTCGGTGAGGACGTCACCGTCGAGCGACCGCTCGTCGAAGAACAGCTGGTACCGCAGGCCGGAGCAGCCACCCGGCTGCACCGCGACCCGGAGCCGCAGGTCGTCGCGGCCCTCCTGCTCGATCAGGGCCTTGACCTTCTGCGCCGCGACGTCGGTGAGGACGACGGAAGTAGGGGCCTGGGCCTCGGTCGACTCGGTCTGCGCTGGCGTGGTCACGTGGAAATCTCCCTGCGCGGTATGGGTCCGGACGCACTGGCCAACGTCGCGCGTCGGCCAGTGATTCCCGGTGTGGTCCAGATCCGATCGTACGCCGTCCCGGCCGCCGCGACCCGGGGGCGTGACCGGACCGTCGTCATCCGCGTCGCAGGTCCGCCCGGGAGCACCGACGCCGGACGCCGGCCTGGCGGCGCCCCGGCCGGGTGCTCAGCGGCTCCACTGCCGGGCCAGCCGGGCGCCCAGCGCCCGCAGTCCCTCGGCCGGGCGGCTCATCGCGGCCTCGACGCCGCCGCGTTCCTCCCCGCCGAAGTGCTCCACCAGGCTGTACGTCTCGGTGACGCCGGCCGAGGCGGCCTCCCGCCGCCCCGTGCTCACCCGCCCCGCCAGCACCACGCAGGGCACCCCGCGGTCGCGGGCGGCCCCGGCCACCCCGGCGACCACCTTGCCGCGCAGCGACTGGTGGTCGAAGGACCCCTCCCCGGTGATCACCAGGTCGGTGGCGTCGAGGGCGGCGTCCAGCCCGATCGCCCGGGTCACCAGGTCGATGCCGGACTCGCAGCGCCCGCCCAGGGCGAGGATCGCCGCGCCGAGGCCGCCGGCCGCGCCGCCGCCCGGGAGCGCGCCCAGTCCGGGCGGGCAGCCGGGCAGGTCCCGTTCGAGCACCGCCGCCCAGCGCTCCAGCGCGGCGTCGAGCAGCAGCACGTCCGCCCTGGTCGCGCCCTTCTGCGGGCCGTAGACGTTGCTCGCGCCGTGCAGCCCGAGCAGCGGGCTGTCGACGTCGGTGGCGGCGACCAGGGTGGCCCCGCGCAGCCGGGGCGCGCCGTCGAGGGTGGCGACCGCGGCCAGCGCCGCCCCGCCGTACGGCAGGGCCCGGCCGGCGTCGTCCAGCGGCGTCGCGCCGAGCGCGGTGAGCAGACCGGCCCCGCCGTCGTTGGTGCCGGAGCCGCCCAGCCCGACCACCACCGTGCGCGCTCCGTGCTCGACGGCCGCGGTGACCAGCGCCCCCAGCCCGTACGAGGTGGTCGCCTTCGGGTCCCGCTCGGCGGCGGAGAGCAGGTGCAGCCCGCAGGCCTGGGCGCTCTCCAGGTAGGCGGTGCGGTCGTCGGTGAGCAGGATCTCACCGGTGGCCGGCCGGCCGAGCGGGTCGACGGTCGGCACCGGGATCCGCCGCCCGCCGAGGGCGTCGGCGAGCACCGCGACGAAGCCCGGCCCGCCGTCGGCGAGCGGTCGGATCAGCAGCTCGTCGCCGGCGGCGACGGCCCGCCAGCCCTCGGCGACGGCGGCGGCGACCTCCGGGGCGGCGAGGGTGCCGGCGAACTTGTCCGGACAGAGCAGCACGCGCATGCCTGGCAGTGTGGCAGCCCACACCGGTGGAGGCTGCGCGGCAGCCACGCTGTGGGACCATGGGAGGCGTGACTTCGACCTGGGTGGAACCCTCCAACACCGCCACTGCGCTGCTGCTCCTCGGCCGCGGCAGCGACCCCGCCACCGAGCGTGGCGTGGAGTGTCCGGGCGACCTGCCGGCGCCGAGCGACCCTGACCTGGTGGCCCGGGCGGCGGCGGCCAAGGCCGCGCTCGGCACCAAGGTGTTCGTGCTGGGTCACCACTACCAGCGCGACGAGGTGATCCAGTTCGCCGACGTGACCGGCGACTCGTTCAAGCTGGCCCGCGAGGCGGCGGCCCGGCCGGACGCGGAGTACATCGTCTTCTGCGGCGTGCACTTCATGGCCGAGAGCGCCGACATCCTCACCACGGACGCGCAGAAGGTGATCCTGCCCGACCTGGCCGCCGGCTGCTCGATGGCGGACATGGCGGTGCTGTCGCAGGTCGAGACCGCCTGGGACGTGCTGACCGAGCTGGGCGTCGCGGCGGACACCGTCCCGGTGACGTACATGAACTCCTCGGCCGACATCAAGGGCTTCGTCGGACGCAACGGTGGCGTGGTCTGCACCTCGTCGAACGCCAAGCGGGCCCTGGACTGGGCGTACCAGCAGGGGTCGAAGGTGCTCTTCCTGCCCGACCAGCACCTGGGCCGCAACACGGCGGTGCTGGAGATGGGCCTCTCGCTGGACGACTGCGTGCTGTACGACCCGCACAAGCCCGGCGGCGGGCTCACCCCGCAGCAGCTGCGCGACGCGAAGATGATCCTCTGGCGGGGGCACTGCTCGGTGCACGGCCGGTTCACCCTCGACAGCGTCAACGACGTGCGCGCCCGGGTGCCCGGGGTCAACGTGCTGGTGCACCCGGAGTGCCGCCACGAGGTGGTCACCGCCGCCGACCACGTGGGCTCCACCGAATACATCATCAAGACCATCGAGGCGGCTCCGGCCGGCTCGGCCTGGGCGGTCGGCACCGAGCTGAACCTGGTCCGCCGGCTGGCGCTGGCCCACCCGGACAAGCAGATCATGTTCCTGGACAAGGCGGTCTGCTACTGCTCGACGATGAACCGGATCGACCTGCCGCACCTGGTCTGGGCGCTGGAGGAACTGGTCGCCGGGAGAGTGGTCAACCAGATCACCGTCGATCCGGACACCGCGCACCACGCGCGGGTGGCGCTGGACCAGATGCTCGCCCTGCCGGGCGCGGACACTCCGCCGCCCACCGTCAGCTGATCACCCACGGTCACATCGCTGGTACGGAAACATGCCGGAATCCCCGGTTCGTTCCGTGCCTGGCGATGTGACCGATTCCATTTCCGTCACCGAGGGCTATGCTGCCGGGGCGACGACATGGTGGACCGTTTTGCGCCGGTCCCATTCCGGGTAGCTGAACAGCCGGCAAGAGCTGGACAGCCTGACCCCACCCTCGACACAGCACCACCCGACGCGCGCTGGAGGTTGCGTTGACCGACGACGTCCTGGTCGTACACGGAGGCACGCCGCTGGAAGGGCGGATCCGCGTGCGCGGCGCGAAGAACCTGGTCTCGAAGGCGATGGTCGCCGCCCTGCTGGGCGACACCCCCAGCCGGCTGTTCGACGTGCCGCGCATCCGTGACGTCGAGGTGGTCCGCGGGCTGCTCGGCCTGCACGGGGTCAAGGTCACCGACGGCGCGGAGGAGGGCGAGCTGGTCTTCGACCCGGCCAACGTCGAGAGCGCCAGCACCGACCAGATCAACGTGCACGCGGGCTCCAGCCGGATCCCGATCCTGTTCTGCGGCCCGCTGCTGCACCGGCTCGGGCACGCATTCATCCCGGACCTGGGCGGCTGCCACATCGGGCCGCGCCCGATCGACTTCCACCTCCAGGCGCTGCGCGAGTTCGGCGCGACGGTCGAGAAGACCCCGGAGGGGCTGCACCTGTCGGCGCCGAACGGGCTGCACGGCACCAAGTTCGCGCTGCCGTACCCGAGCGTGGGCGCGACCGAGCAGGTGCTGCTCACCGCGGTGATGGCCGAGGGCGTCACCGAGCTGCGCAACGCCGCCGTCGAGCCGGAGATCATCGACCTGATCTGCATCCTGCAGAAGATGGGCGCGATCATCAAGGTCCACACCGACCGGGTAATCGAGATCCAGGGCGTCAAGCGGCTCAGCGGCTACACCCACCGGCCGATCCCCGACCGGATCGAGGCGGCGAGCTGGGCGGCGGCGGCGCTGGCCACCCGCGGGCACGTCGAGGTGCTCGGCGCCCAGCAGGTCGACATGATGACCTTCCTGAACATATTCCGCTCGGTCGGCGGCGCGTACGAGGTGACCGACGCCCGCGCGCCGAAGCTCGGCGACCCGGGCCAGGAGGGCGGCATCCGGTTCTGGCACCCGGGCGGCGAGCTCAACGCGGTCGCGTTGGAGACCGACGTGCACCCGGGCTTCATGACCGACTGGCAGCAGCCGCTGGTCGTCGCGCTGACCCAGGCCCGCGGCCTGTCGATCGTCCACGAGACGGTCTACGAGCAGCGGCTGGGCTACACCGAGGCGCTCAACAGCATGGGCGCCAACATCCAGGTCTACCGGGACTGCCTCGGCGGCACCCCGTGCCGCTTCGGCCGGCGCAATTTCAAGCACTCCGCGGTGATCGCCGGTCCGAGCAAGCTGCACGCGGCCGACCTGGTCATCCCGGACCTGCGCGCCGGGTTCAGCCACCTGATCGCCGCGCTCGCCGCCGAGGGCACCTCCCGGGTGTACGGCGTCGACCTGATCAACCGCGGTTACGAGGACTTCGAGGCGAAGCTGGCCAGCCTGGGCGCGCACGTCGAGCGGCCGTAACCGAACTCACCTGAGCTCCGAACGAGCGCCCGGTGCACCGTGATGTGCACCGGGCGCCGTCGGTTGGCTACCCTTCACCTCGTGCCGTCGCTGTTTCGCCGCAAGTCCGCCGACCCCGACTCCTCCGCCACCGTCGTGGTGACCGAGGAGCAGTCCTCCACGCGCCCCCGGGGCTACACCCCGAGCAAGAAGGAACTGGGCCGGGAGACCCCGAAGCGGCCGGTCGCCGGTCGTCGCCCCGCCGGGCCGACGAAGCCGCTGACCAAGGAGGAGGCGCGGGAGCAGCGCCGGCTGGCCCGCGCCGAGGCGGCGGCGGAGTTCCGCCGCGAGGGCGGCCCGCGCGACCGCGGCCCGGAGCGGCTGCTGGCCCGCAACGTGGTCGACTCCCGGCGTACGGTCGGCACCTGGTTCTTCGGTGGCGCGCTGATCGTGCTGATCGGCTCCAACCAGGCCATGCCGCCGGCGATCCGGCTGGCCTCGAACATCGTCTGGGGTGCGCTCGCCCTCGGTGTGGTGATCGACTCGATCCTGATCTCTCGCAAGATCAGGAAGCTGGTGCGGGAGCGCTTCCCGAACAGCGGCGAGCGGATGGGCTCGCTCTACCTCTACGCGATCATGCGCTCGATCACCTTCCGCCGGATGCGGGCGCCCGCGCCGCAGGTCAACATCGGCGACAAGATCTGACCCGTACGCTCCCTCCCGAGCCCCTTCCCGCCAGCGCGGGGAGGGGCTCCGGTCATTGCACCCCGGACCGGCGGCGGGCTCAGCCGGTGACCGGGGCCGCCCGGCTCGCCGGGGACCGGTAGAGCCGGGTCACCACCTCCTCGATGTCCGGCTCGACGATCGAGATGTCGCGGAGCGTGGCCAGGCCGGCCAGCCCGGCCACCACCTCCGCCGCGCCGGCCGACTCGCAGGCGTAGACCAGCCGGCGCCCGTCCGCCTCGACCCGTTCCAGCGGCGCGCCGGGCAGCGTCGGCGGGGTGGCCAGCGCGATGTCCAGCTCGGCGACGACCAGCCGGCGGGAGCCGTACCGGCTGTGCAGGGCGGCGATCGAGCCGTCGTGCACCACCCGACCGTGGTCGATCACCACGAGCCGGCGGCAGAGCCGCTCGATGTCGACCAGGTCGTGGGTGGTGAGCACCAGCGTGGTGTCGCCGGCCCGGCGCAGCTCGCCGAGGAAGTCGCGGACCGCCTGCTTGCTCACCACGTCCAGGCCGATGGTGGGCTCGTCGAGGAAGAGCACCCGCGGGCCGTGCAGCAGGGCGGCGGTCAGCTCGCCGCGCATCCGCTGCCCGAGGGAGAGCTGCCGCACCGGGATGTCCAGGAACTCGTCGAGGTCCAGCAGCGCGCGGCAGCGGCGCAGCCGGGTCGCGTGGTCGCCGGCCGGCACCCGGTAGACGTGCCGGAGCAGGTCGAACGAGTCGCGCAGCGGCAGGTCCCACCAGAGCTGGGAGCGCTGCCCGAAGACCACGCCGATGCCGAGGGCCAGCCGGGTGCGCTGGGCGACCGGGCGCAGGCCGCAGACGCGTACCTGCCCGGCGGAGGGAGTCAGCACGCCGGTGAGCATCTTCAGGGTGGTGGACTTGCCCGCCCCGTTCGGGCCGATGTAGCCGAGCGTCTCGCCGCGCTCCACCCGCAGGTCCACGCCGTCGACGGCGGTGACCGTCCGCTTCTCGCGGCGCAGCCGGCCGACTTTGACCCGGACCGTGAACTCCTTGCGCAGCCCCTGCGCGTCGATCACCAGGCTCATGATCCCGTACTCCGGTAGTGGCGGACACCGACGCGCCAGGCCGCCGCCGCGCCGGCGGCGGCGACCAGCGCGACCCCGGGCGAGGCCCAGCCGGCCCAGGCCGGCAGGCCCAGCGGGTCGGCCCGGCCGAGCAGCGCCAGCGCCGGCTGGTAGCTGACGAAGGCGAATCCCATCCCGTACGCGAAGGCCGCGCGGAACCAGCCCTCGAAGATCGTGACCGGGTACGAGGTGAAGTCCCGTCCACCGTAGGTGACCGAGTTGGCCAGCTCCCCCGACTCCACCCAGTAGAACGAGACGGTGGCGGTGGCCACGAAGAGCGAGCCGAAGAAGACCACCCCGGCCAGCGGGGCGACGACGGCCAGCGCCACCCGGCCGGGCGTCCAGTCGATTCCGGCGGTGGCCAGCGCCACCACCAGCACGGCCAGGCCGAACAGCGCCCGGGACAGCTTGCGCAGCGGCAGGTCCATCAGCAGCAGTTGGGGCAGCGCGCCGAGCGGTCGCAGCAACACCGCGTCGAGCAGCCCGGTGCGCACGTACCGGGGCAGCCGCTCGATGTTGCCGACCAGCAGGTCCGCGGTGGCGAAGGCGCAGGAGGAGAGGCCGACCATCACCAGCGTCTCGGGAAGGGTGAAGCCGCCCAGCTCGTGGGTCACCCTGTAGAGCACCAGGACGGTGACCACGTCGAAGACGGTGGCCCCGACGTTGCCCAGCAGGTCCACCACGAACGACGTCCGGTACGCCGTCTGCGACCGCGCCTGCGCCCGTAGCAGCGCCCGGTACGCGGTGGCCGCGCCGCCCGCCTCAGCCACCCTGCACCACCAGCCGCCGTTCGGCCCGGCGCTGCACCAGCCGGCAGGCGGCCAGGATCAGCACCGCCCAGCAGAGCTGGAGGGCGACCAGCCCGAGCTGGGTGACCGGCGGGTCCCGCTCGACCAGCACGTCCAGCGGGGTCTGCAGCAGGCTCGGGAAGGGGGTGCCGAGCCAGAGGGAGAGCTGGAGCGGCTCGGGCAGGAAGCGCAGCGGGAAGTAGAGCCCGGCCAGCACCCCCGAACCGAGCGTCCAGAGGATCATCGGGCCGCGGACGTCCTGCAACCAGTACGCCGTGGCGTTGACCAGGTAACGGCAGCCGAAGCAGAGCACCAGCGCGGTGACCACGGAGACACCGAAGAGCGGCAGGGTCGACCAGCGGGTGGGTAGGTACACGTCGAAGAAGAGCGGGCCGACGAGCAGCGGCGGCAGGAAGCGGGCCAGCACGGCGTACCCGGCGCGGCCCAGGTCGGTGGCGAGATAGCTGGTCACCGGGTGCACCGGGCGGAGCAGGTCGCCGGCGACGTCACCGGTGCGGATCCGGTCGGCCAGGTCGCTCCAGCCCCAGAGCAGGATCACCGCCAGCAGGCCCTGCGCGACCCAGACGAAGGTGGCGAGCTGGGCCCGGTCGTACCCGCCGACGCTGCCGGCGGCCCCGACCGCCGCGAGCAGCACGTAGCAGTGCAGGAAACCGAAGACGGAGTTGGTGACGGCACCGGCCAGCGCGGCCTGACGATAGGTGGCGTATCGTCGGAAGCCGGAACGGGATATCGCCCAGAATGTCCGAAACCATAGGATAACGTTTGAGTCCGTGGGCGGTGCCACAGTGGCGGTGACCGAGCCCACGCCGTTACCCTCCATCCGCAGCCATGCCGTGCCGGGTCGGGCGACTCTACCGGCAGGTGGAGGCCCCGGCACGACAATTTCCAACGAGGTGACACCGCCGTGAGCGAGCGACGCGAGCCGGGCATCGGGCCGCGCCGCACGGGCGGCGACGAGGGCCCTCGATGACGGGCGGCTACCGCGACCGCTGGCACGACCCGGCCGAGCCCTCCTGGGTCGTCGAGCCGACCACCGAGTGGCAGCCGCAGTTCCCCGGCCAGCGCTACCCCGGCGACATCGGCACCCGGCACGTGCCGGCACCGCCCCCGCGCGGGCGGGCCGCCGTGGTCGGCCGGGCCGAGGTGCCGCCCCTCGCCCCGACCCGTCCCGACGGGACGTACCTCGGGCGGTCCTGGGACGAGCACGACGAGGAACCGCCGCGCTGGGGTGGCCACCCCGTCGTCGAACAGCAGCCCCACGCCGACGAGGCGCACCGGCGCGACGACGACCTGTACCGGCGGCCGGCCTCCGACCTGACCTGGCAGCGCGAGCGCCGCCGACCGGAGCCGGAGGCCCCGGCCCCGCGCGCCGCGCGTACCGCCTGGGCCGACCGCCACCCGGAGGTCGCCGACCGGCCACGCGAAGGTGCCGACCGGCCACGCGAGGCGGCGTGGCACCGCGACCGGGGCGCCCCCGACCGGTACGACGGCCGTCCGCAGCGCCCCGCCCCGGGCGTCGCCCCGGTCTCCCCCGGGCCGAGGCACGAGCCGGCCCGTGGCGTCGAGCCCGGCTGGGTGCCCGAACCCGACGAGGCGCCGCCGGCGCGCCGGCCCGGCACCGGGTACGACCGCCGTCCGACCGACGACGGCCGCCGGCGGGACGGTCACGAGCAGTTCCCGGCCGACCGGCGGACCCGCCCCGACCAGGAGGTCCCCGGCCGGTACCGCGAGCCGGACGAGCGCCGCCCGGCGCGCCACGACGAGCGCCCGCCGGCCGCGCACGGATACGACGACCGCCCGCCCGCCCGTGACCACGCCGGCCACCGACCCGGACCGAACGGGTACGCGGACCGGCCCACCCCGAACGGGTACGCCGAACAGCGCCCGGCACCGAACGGGTACGCCGAACAGCGCCCGGCACCGAACGGGTACGCCGAACAGCGGCCCGCGCCGAACGGGTACGACGACGCGCGCCGCCCCTCGTCGCGAGGATCGGACGAGCGCTGGCAGCGCGGGTACGACGAGCGCCGCCACCCCGAGGAGCGGGGACCGTCGCG
>NZ_JAGPYL010000033.1:0-53792 GCF_018070095.1 Micromonospora sp. U56 | reverse complement strand
ATCAACCGGCTCAAGGGCAACCGGGCCGTAGCGACCCGCTTCGACAAACTCGCCGTCCGCTACGAAGCCACCGTTCACATCGCCGCGATCAACGAGTGGCTGTGACCGACTTCGACACAGGCCCTAGAACACATCAAGATCAAGGACAGTCTCGCTGAGTTCTGCGAGAAGCACCACCACCGCAGGCCGAACCAGTATTGGCATGACCCGCTCCCCCGTGCTCGCGACTACGTCGGCCGATACATCCCGCCCTGGGCGTAGCCCCTTACCCGGGCACCCACACCGGCAAAGCACATCTGCCGAGCGGGCTTAGCTACGGACGGTGATGGCCGCACCGGCCGCCTACGCGCTCGACCCGCGACATGAGCGGACGTTCAACCTACTTTCCGAGGCTGACTGGTGGTCAACGGTGTGCGCGCAGCTGGGCCGCGATCGACGGGTCCGTGATCCGGGCATCGTCGGCGAGCAGAAACGCCTTGCTGAGGATTAGCGCGAGCCGGTCGTCCTCGAAGGGCAGGAAGACCGGCTCGAGTGGTCCGCGCCGGGACGGCACGATGCAGAGGTACGTATTTCCCGGCTCCATCAGGATGTTCGCGCTGCCCAGGTGGATCTTGTAGGTGTGCAGCTGTCCCCGCACGAAGAGGTAGCGCTCGGTCAGCTCGCATCGATCGGCGATCTTCGTCCGCGGGATGATCCGCTCCAGCGCGCTCCGTCGGGCCTGTGCCGTCGCCGTCAACTCGGCGAGGCTCGCCTCCCGCCAGTAATCGACGTAGAGGTCGTCCCCGCGGTCCAACCATTGGGGATCGGCGGCGATCGAGGTCACGGACACGAACAGGTCCACGTCGCGCATGGCCTCGCTGAGGACGATGGCCGGAACGTCGGCAAGCTGCGCCGTCCGCCAGGCGCCGCCGACCCGGCGATCGAACCACACCCGGTCGGTGCTGGCGCACTCGACGCCGTCCGGTTGTTGGTCGCGGAAGTCATGCCGGAACCCGACCCGCCAGGCCCCGCCGGGCAGGACCCGGTACGCGTCGTCGGTGTCCCCGCCGTCCCACGGACCGAGCCTCGAACACGTCCAGCCCCGGCCCTTCACCAGCGCGTACAGCTGCCGGTAGTGCACGATGTGCGCGGCGAACCGGTTGGAGTAGGTTTCGGTTTGCAGCTCGGCCGGCGTCAGCAGGTAGACCTCCCGGAACGCCTGCTTGAACGGTTGCCGCAGTTCGCGATCGGTGAGCTCATCGCGCCAGCCCCGGATCTCGTTGGCCGCCGAGTTCAGCGGATGCCACAGCCGGATGTCGGCCTCCGGCTCGGGCTCGGGCACGGCCGTCCCGCTCAGATCCGCGAAACCGTCGCCCGTGGGGAGCACCGACCGCCATTGGCCGGACGCGCCCGGTACCTCCCAGATCAGGCGCCGCACCACGCTCCACCCGAGACCGTTCGCCGCCAACTCGTCACGCCAGCGGCGGTACGGCAGCGTGGCGCCGGCGGTGAAGCCAAATTCCAGCGACCGGGCTACCGTCGCGAGATGTCCCCGGGCCTGCTTCACCAGGTCGCGCAGTTCCTTTACGGTGTCGGCGTGGTCGCGCCGTACAGCCGCCGGGACAGTCGCCAGCGCCTTGCCGTCCGCCCGCCGCCAGGCCAGGTCGACGTCGTGGGACAGGGTGATGACCGCGTCATACCCGCCGACGGTCACAGTCCGGACGCCATCGGCCCCGAATCCGAGGTCGGGTAGTCGGAACGCCACGTCGGGCCGATCCCCCAAGGCCCGTTCGATTCGCCGCAGCTCGCGGTCGAGCTGTTTGTGTATGCCCTTGTGCCGGGATGCGGCGCGCGCGGCACGCAGCGCGGCCAACGCCTCCGGCGTGGGGAAGTCCTCGACGGCGCGGGCCACCTCGTACAGCAGCGCCTGCGAGGGGGCTGTCCTGGCGGCGGTCGGCGCCACGGCGACGCCCAGCAGGAGCGGTCGCAGCAGGTCCATCAGCCAGGGCTCGTCCCGCAGCAAGGCGACCCGCACCGCCCGGCCGAGCGCCCCAACCTCGTCCCTCTCGAACGCCGCGTCCGCCTTGTACGCGATCCTGCCGGACTGAATATCCGCGACCCGCCTGTGTGCCGCCTCGAGCGCCCGGTGCGCGAACGACGCGTACTCGGGCAGGTCGGCCAGTCGTTGCCACAGGTCCGGCAGCGGCGGCGGCGAGTGGTACGAGCGCTCCCCGCTCGCCTCGGCGAGCAGCGCCTGCGCGGTGGGGCCGAGCGCGGACACCACAGCGGCCTCGTCCCGGGCGATCGAATGCAGCGACCACGCGAACAGCTTGCTCTCGATACGCGCGGTCAACCCGCCGCCAAGCCCGGCCAGGGCCATCAGCGCGTACGGATGATCAAGCCGGTATCGGTCGCCGAGTAGAGTGACGAGTTTCCCAGCCGATCGCGCCGCCTCCTCCGGCAATGGCCCCTCGCAGCGGGCCAGCGCGTTGACCGCCAGCACCGAATATCCGCCGTACCCGCCCCGCTCCAGCTTCTCGACGGCGACGGACAGCATGGCGGCACACGGTTCCGGCGTGAACGCCGGCTGCCGCAACCGGCCCGCCGTCACGATGGCCCCCACCACCCGGTGGGCGGGGTGCTGCGCCGACAGGCGAAAGGCGACGGGCAGCAGTACGCCGAGCTCCCGGTCGCTGAGCCGGGACGTGTCCACCGGCTCACGCGCGATCGGGTCGTCCTCGGCCGCCCCGGGGACGGTCAGCACCCGCAGCAGGCTGACCGCGTACGGCGACAAGGTCACATCGGGAATCACCGCGGTCATCAACCACCGACCAGGGGAACGAGCCGGAGAAACGTGATCTCGGTGCCCGTCCGAAGTTCGACCTGCGCGTCGAGGTCCTCGACCTGCCGGTCGTCGACGAGCACGATGAATCCGTTGCGACTGAACGCCTCCACCGCGCGATCGTACTGGCGGTGCGGATCGACCCGCCGATGCTCGTACACGGGGGCGCCATTGAGCCCACGCTCGATCTCCGACGGCTGCACCAGTCCCCGGAACTCTCCCGAGCGCCGGGCGTTGTGCTCCGCAACCTCCTGGAACACACGGCGACGAATGACCTCGCGCAGCGGCAGCCGCTCCTCGAAGATCTCCAGATGCCACGCGTCGGGCCCGCGACCCGCGGTCGTTTCATCGACGATGCTTATCATCACCACGGCGGTCAGCCTGCCAAACAGGGCCGACAATTCCCCATCGCGCCGCCTGGCATCTCGTGCCTGCCCAACCGGAGCGACCCCATCCTCTGAACGCCGCTCATGGGTCAAAGTCGCGCGGTCAGCGGCAGTTAAGGACGCGCGAGGGCCCTTTTGCGGGGGCCGTGGGAGGAGCCAATCGCCTCGTGCGGCAGGGGACTCGCCGTGGCAGCGTCGCTCTACGATGGCCTGCATGCTGCCGATCGAGGATGATGCACTGCTGGGCATCCGGCGGAGCGCGGTGTACCGAACCGCCGTGTGGTTGGCTCGCGTGGCCAACCTTGTGCTGCTTCCGGTGGTTGTCTGGGGCATCGTCTCCGTAGCGCAGATTGCGCCCACGCTGCCGCAACCGGTCTTCATGGGGGCCTGGGCAGTCGGCTGCGTGACGCTCGTGCCCGCCGTGCTGCTGTTCTACCGCTCCGGCATCCCCTTCGGGCGCAGGGGCTTGACCTGGGTCACCGACGAGCGTGTTGGCAACGCGATCCTTCGGGATGTCTTTTGGCTCCGCCGCTGACGAGCAGTGGTTCTCGCCAAAGCCGTACCCGCGACGGAGAGGCAGGCAACGGCTCATCGGCACGACCGTGCGCCGGCTTGACCCGGTTGTCGTGACGCTGCATAGGCGCGGTCGGCGGCAGATGAGTGCAGGCGCTGCGGTCCTCACCCGCCTGTTTCTTCGCATGACATGATCCGGCGCATGGACATGCCGGCTCCGCTGCCCATTGATCTGAACACGCCGTATGTGGCCGTTGACCTCGACGTTCTCGACCGAAACTTGCGCGTCATGGCGGCGAGGGCCACCGCACAGGGACTCGCGCTGCGGCCACACGCCAAGGCCCATAAATGCTTGCAGATCGCCCGCCGTCAGATCGACCTCGGCGCGGTCGGTCTGACCGTGGCGACCGTCAGCGAGGCCGAGGTGTTCGCCAAGGCAGGATTCACGGACCTGTTCATCGCCTACCCCGTCTGGGCGTCACCTGCGCGTGCGACACGGTTACGTGCCCTCGCCGAGCAGGTGTCGCTGCGGGTAGGGGTCGATTCGGCCGAGGGCGCGCAGGCACTGGCCGACGCCGTTGGGGAACCAGGAGTCGAGGTTCTCGTTGAGATCGACAGTGGGCATCACCGCAGCGGGGTGCAGCCCGCAGCGGCAGGCGAGGTGGCTGCTGCCGCAGCTCGAGCCGGACTGCAGGTGACCGGCGTGTTCACCTTCCCCGGTCACGGGTACGGACCCTGCCGCCAGGGCCAAGCAGCGGCCGACGAGGCCGCCGCACTGGACCAGGCGGCGTCGGCGCTTTGCGCCGCAGGTGTAGACGCCACGGTGCGAAGCGGCGGATCGACACCCACGGCGTCCATGGCCGACCCCGAGGCGCTGACCGAGATGCGTCCCGGCGTTTACGTCTTCGGCGACGCACAGCAGGTAGAACTTGGCAGCTGCGCCTGGCCCGACGTGGCGCTCACCGTAGCGGCGACGGTGGTCAGCGGCTCAGGATCACGCATCATCCTCGACGCCGGTAGCAAGGTTCTCGGCGCGGACCAACCAACCTGGGCGACCGGGGGCGGGCGGCTGCCCGATCACCCCGACGCCCACATCACGGCCCTGTCCGAGCACCACTCCACCGCCGTCTTTCCCGAGGATGCACCTGTACCCCGGCGTGGAGACATCGTGCGGGTGGCACCCAACCACGTCTGCTCCGCCGTCAACCTCGCCGACGAACTCGTCGTCGTGTCCGGTGGCCGGGAAATCGACCGCTGGGCGGTCGCCGCCCGCGGCGCCAACACCTGACCGCGAAGGATCGGTGCAACAAGGTGAGGCAGCAAGTTCTTCGAACGCCTCGATGCGCTCATCTCGGCAGTTCCGGGCGTTGGCCGGCGCGGGGTGCTGGCCGCCACGGAGTGTGACGGCTCCCGGCTGGCTGGCGCGCACGGACGGCGGCATGTGCCGACCTTCCTGGTGGTGACGCTGGCTCTGACTATCTGGCCTGATTCCGGCCCCCGATCCGCCCTGGCTACTGCTAGGCGGTGACATTGAAGGTGTAGTCGACGCGCAGCGCGAAGCTGCCGGACTCACCCTGGATGGTCAACGTGTGCGCACCCGGCACAGGGGCGGGGATTGTGATCCAAAGCCCGCAGGCCGTGCCCTCGTACAGTGCGCTGGTCTGTGTGATGGGGTTGCCGTCGACACCACGGTAAGTGATCTTCTCGCCCTCCATCCGTTCGCCGCTGAGCCGCTTGCCATCAAACTTGGCGCTGCCGGTTGCGTCGCGGAGGAACGTGGCGCAGTCGGCTTTCCTGGAGGCGACCACGTTCACCAGCGGCGCGACGATCGGCCGTCCGGCCGGTACCGAGCACTTGCGTCGCACGGTTTCCCCAAAGCTGCCCGCAAAGAACCACACGTCAACGGGCTGGTTCCGGGCGCAGTCGACACCGGAGCGGTCGGAAACCGGGTTGGTGGCGGTTCCCTCGGCCGCTGCCCAGTTCCACCAGCGTTGCTGGATCTCCACCGGCTTGGCCGGCTCCGTTGTCGCAACCGCCCCAGGCTTCTTCTTCGGGTCAGCCTGACGGGCCTCGTTCGCGCACCCAGCCAGGGTCATGGCCGTCACCATCAGGCAACTCGTCAGGGTCGTAGCTCGGATACCCACGCGATTCACGTACGGCAGCATAGAACGATCCGCCAGGACGTCTCGGGGGACCATGGATGGGCCAACACCGCTCTGCGGCAGATGAGGACACCTGGTCCACGCGTGCGCGACCCCAGCTATCGGCGCATCTCCGCAGTGCGCACGGTCGCGAAGCTGCGGTGTGTGAGGCGACGGGAGTGACATGCTTCGCCTATGTTGATCCGTCAGACCAAGGTGCTCCTGGAGTCGATGCTTACCGATGCCGGGGTGAATCCGAGCGTCGTGACCACGGCTGACGTGCGGACGCTCGTCGAGGTGTTCCGGCGGTTCGCCGCGATCTCGATCGATGATGCGGCGCCGCCCGAGGAGGACGGCGATGGCGTCCTCGCCCAGTTCGGAACGTTTGACTTCCGGGGTCAGCGAGAATTCTCGGCTGATCTCACGCGACAGTTCATCGAGGCCGGCGATGAGTACGCACCCATGTGGCAATTGAGTTGCACCTTCCACTGGACTCGCAGTGCAGCGACCGAGGGTTTCGCCTCCGGGCACCTGTGGTCCTTCGGCACGCCCCTTGATGAGTTCTTCGCAGAGGCTGCTGCCCTTCCAGGCTGGGCGTGGGCGCTCGCCGGCGTGCAAGCACCCCGCGACCTCGAGATCACACTCCGAGAGGTCTGAACGTGCGCGCACATCGGCAGATCCGGACACCTCCGCGATGGCCGATACCATGATCAGCATTACGCAGGGTGACTCCGTCATTGCCAAATGGGTCGAACGTGGCGGGCTGACGCATGGTGACGTCGGCAACTCAGTACTGTGCCGATGTGCTACGCGCGGTGCCGGGCCGAAGCGGTCCGTTGACGGCTGAGTTCGACATCGGCTTTGTTGGCGAAGGGGTGGAGGACCGCACCCGGTTGGGCAACCCGGTGATGGTGTTGTTCGAGCAGGTCAAGTCGGTGCGGGCTTGTGTTGTACAAGCGGTAGCGGCATTTTCCGGGGCTTGGTGGTCGTCAACGACTGGCCGGCACGTCCAAGGCGGCGCAACTGGCCAAGCGGCTCGCCACCGCAACGACTGGCCAGGTTCACGCGACAGCCGCTCCCCGACCCCGTCGATCATGAAGTCCGGGCACCACCCCAAAAGGCCACAACAACCACGGTTCACGCGCCACGACTTCATGATCCACGGAATGCCGGTCAGCGCAGCCGGAACCGCCGGGAACACTCGCCGTCGTGGTCGGGCCGGAGCAGGCAGCGCCGGCCGCCGGGCAGAAGTCGGTCGCAGAAGACCCAGTGACGTACGTTCTGCTGGTCCTCGGCCGACACGGTGGTGCCGCCCGGGTCGATCTGCGGCAGGACGTGCGTCCAGTGCGCGACCACCCGGGCGAGCCGCTGGGCGGAGACCTTGTCGCTGACGACGACGGGCAGGTGGATGACCCAGCGCTCGGTCACCGGTCGTACCCCCGCTCGTTGCGGACCCGGGCCTGCTCGGACTGCCAGCGGCGCAGCGCGTCCTTGACCCGGTCGGTCTCCCGCCGGCTCTGCGCGAGCGCGTCGTAGACGACGGCCAGGTCACCGGCGACCCGGTCGAGGAACTCCCGCACCTCCTGCGGGTCAAGGCCGCGCCGGCCCAGCGGAGTCGGCCGGAAGCCCCGCTCCCGCACCTGCCAGGGGCGCAGCGGATGGTAGGCGGCCGAGCGGTAGCAGGTCGGCCCGCTGACCGACCGCTGGCGACGCCGGGCACGCCGGAAGAAGACGCGCATGACAGGACCTGCCTCTCACCGTCGAGATTGACCTGTGGATGGGGCGGGCCCACCGGCCCGCCCCGCACCGACGGACCCACCCCGGCACCTGCCACCGCAGCCTCCAATCAGCAGTACGACAGCAGGGCACACATAACGGCTGAGCAGCGATAACTCCACAGTGGCCGCAGAGGCAGTCAAGCACCGCATCGGATCAGATGCAACGTCTAACAAACGTCGTCTTAGAAGCGTCTAACACTCCTAGGAGGACCCAGCGTTACGTGTCTATTGTTCTTGATACACCGGGAGCGTTTAATTGGGCAGACGTACGTCAACCACGACCTGACCATCGGAGGCAGGGGTGTCACAGGCAGTAGCCGGATCGACCATGCTTCGGCGCCAGCTCGGCAGAAAGCTCGAAGCACTTCGCAAGGCCGCCGGCCTGACGATGGAGAAGGCCGCCGAGGAACTGGACCGAGCGCGAGCGACCCTCTACCGAATCGAGAGTGGCGCTGAGAACGTCCGCTTCCGCGCGGCGGACGTCAAGGAGATGCTCAAGCTCTACGGCGCTTCGGATGAAGACGTCGAACTGGTCCTCGCGATGGCGGCGGCCACCCGCGAGAACAAGAACTGGTGGCACGACTACATCGGCTCCGGCCTGCCCCGCTGGTTCCAGCTCTACATAGGGCTCGAAGCCGCAGCCTCCGACATCCGCAAGTACCAGCCCGAACTGGTCCCCGGCCTCTTCCAGACCCGCGCCTACGCCGAGCAGGTCTTCAACATGCCCGGTGGCTCGATCGACGCCGGAGACAGCGACGAGCGGCAGCGCGCCGTCCAGCTTCGGATCGAACGACAGGGGCTGCTCACCCGGTTCTCGGCCCCGCAACTGAGCGTGATACTCAACGAGGCGGTGTTGCGCCGGCCGGCCGGCAGCGCCATGATCATGGCGGAGCAGCTACACCAGATTCTGAAGGCCGCCGAACTACCCAACGTAACCGTCCAGGTGCTGACTTTTTCTGCCGGGCTGCACGCCGGGGCGATGGCCGGAGCGTTCTCGATCATGGAGTTCCCCCGGGACAGCAGCGGCAAGGAGGTGGAACCGCCGGTCGCTTACCTCGAAGCCGCAACCGGGGCGATCTACCTCGACAAGCCGCACGAGATCGCCGCCTACGATGCCATCTGGGCTGACATGGCGGGCCGTGCCCTCAACGAGTCCCGATCGAAGAGCCTGATCCAGCAAGTCGCAGAGGAGTACTCCCGTGCCTGACCTGACCGGTGCCGTCTGGCGCAAGTCGACCCGCAGCAACAACGGCGGCGACTGCGTCGAGGTCGCCGACAACCTTCCCGGCATCGTGGGGCTACGCGACAGCAAGAACCCGGCTGGCGCGGTACTCGCCTTCAGCCCGAGAGAGTGGTCGCGCTTCGTCGCGAGTGTCAAGCACGGGGCGTTCACGGGCTGAACGGACAAGGCCGCCTCCCCGCACGGTGAGCGGGGAGGCGGCCTTCGGTCTCACTGCACAGCAGAGCGGATCAACGCCCGACCGGAGCGGGTCAGAGCGGCGCCACCCAGTACGGGGCGACGTCCATCCAGCCGTTGGCGCCCGCGCCGTACTTCCGGCCACTGCTGCCGGTGCTCAGGGTGTACCAGGCGTCCACGAAGTCCGGGTCGTCGGTGTACCAGGAGGTCGGGATGGCGTCCAGGATCGCGTTGACCAGCGGGGTGTAGGCGCCACCGTCCACGATCACCAGCAGGGCGTTGGCGATCGCCTTGACCAGCGACGAGTAGTTGGTGTCGCCGTCGTCCTCCATCATGACCACGTCGGCCAGGTTGTACTTGTAGGCCGAGAAGTGCACCAGGAGCTGGTTCGGGTAGTACGTCGTGCCGTCGTGGTCCAGGTACGGCATCTGCACCAGGTCGACCTTGACCTTGCCGTCCAGCCCGAACCCGGCCACCACGTTGTAGATCTCGGCTCCGCCCTTGACCCAGGGCTCCTCGTCGTCGCTGAGCCGGACACCGTTGACCTTGGTGGCCCAGTAGCCGGATGCGGCGGTGACCTCAGCGGCGGAGGTGCGGGACGCGGGTCGCGCCGACGCCGCCTGGCCGATGCCCCGCTGGCTCAACTCCTCGCGCATCAGCTTCAGGCCAGCGGAGAGCGCCCGCTCGGTGTCCACGTCGACGAGCAGCACCGGCCGCTGCGGCACCCGGGCGGCGTCCAGCACCACCGTGCCGCCGGAGCGGTCGTAGGCGGTCACGTTCGTCACCGAGTCGTCGGTCGGGGTGGCGGCCACCAGCGGCGCCTCGCCGCGGGCCAGCGCCGCGCGCATGTCCGGGTGGGCCAGCCGCAGCAGCAGCAGCGAGCCGGTGTCGGCCGGCAAGCCCTTGGCGATCAGCAGCCGCTGGTTGGCGGCGCGCAGGTCGCCGGTGAGCCGGCCGTTCACCTTGACGGTGAGCAGGTCGACCGGGTCGCTCGCGGCACTGGCGCTCAGGCGGTCGCTGGTGGACCGGTCGACGACTGCCAGTTGGCGAGCCACGCCGTCGATGATGGCGAGCACCGGGCTGGCGGCGACGGTCGCCGCTGCCGGTGTGTTGTGGTCGGGCCGGGCGTACGCCGGGCTGGCAACCATTACGGCCAGGGTGGTGGCCGCGATGCCCAACGACCGGGCGGCGCGATGGAAGATACGTGGGTTCACGTGGACTCCTCTGCGTGTCCCGGCCACCGGCTTGTTGGCGGTGATCGAGAGTTTGACGGCGCGGAACCATATAGATATATGCGCATAGCCGCAACGTCAAGGGCCTACCGGTGAACGCAACGCGAACCGACCACCGCGTACCGCGACCGAACAGTCCACAACAGCAAATACCGACGGGCCTCGCCGGTGTGTTGACCCCCCGGACAGCCTCAACCGCTCGCCGGTGCAGCCCTCACGACAATGCGGGAACACCGCGGAGCAGGGTCAGCGCCGAGCGGTCGGAGCTGAGCTGGGACAGCTCGGCGTTGATGAAGTCGGTGAAGAACTCGGCGGGCGACCCGGGGAAGCCAGGCTCCTCACCCGAGTGCCACTGGTGCAGCCACGGCTCGATCTCCACCAGCCCGGCGAGCAGCGGCAGCAGCCGGTGCGTCGGCCACGCCTCCTGCGTCTTCCGGTCGAGGTAGACGGTGGCGAGCGCCTGCGCCTGCGCGAGGTGGTCCCACCCGGCCCAGCCGAGCAGTTCGCTGCCGTCGCTGTCCCGCCCCACCTGTGGGTAGGAGATGAACCTCTCCTTCGGCACGTCGAGCTTGCCGCGCGCCCGCCAGTACGACGGCCGGACGAAGTCCGCCGAGGTGTACTTCGGTGGCACCTCGATGGTGACCGTCTCCCCCGCGTCCTCCCGGCGCTGCAACGCCCAGGTCCGCTCCCACTGCGCGCGCTTGCGCAACCCGGCCGGCTTGTAGCGCTGCGCCGGCAGGTACGGCACGTGCTCGTCGGCGAGCAACTGCCCCAACGTGCGGGTCAGGTCGTAGCTGTCGTGCCCAACCCACAGGTCCAGCACCGCCCGGAAGTCCTGATCGCTACCGACCCGGTCGGCGAGCTGCGCCACCGACAACGGCGTCGGCTGCCCACCCCACAGCTCCGGCGCCTCCAACCGGTCGAGCAGCCAACCCCGCAGCACCGCCGACTGCATCTTCTCCCACCCGTCGGTGGACCAGCGCCGCTTGCACTCCGGCCGTTCGATCAACCCGATGTGCCGGTTGGATTCGATGGTGGCGATCCGCCGCTCCACGAGGGACCGATACTCCGCCGGCCAGTGCGGCTGCGGCCGGTCGATCGGCTTCGACCCGTGCCGGTTGAACCACTCGGTCTGCGCCCCGCTGGTATGCAGCACGATCTCGAAGGCCCGCTCCCCCAACGCTAGCTCCGGCGGGTTGGCGCAGGTCAGGTCCTCGTCGATCAGCCCGTAAAGCCGGTAAACCTCCCAGTCCAACTCCTCCTGAAGCGCGATCATCCGCGCCCGCAGCGAGTGGTATTCCACCTCAACCTCCGCGAGCCGCTGCCGGCTCGGCACCCCCGATGCGGCAATCGCCGCCGGGGTCAAGCTCGACAGCCGCTGCGCCAGCTGATCAATCTCCCGAGCCCGCTCCAACGGGTACGCCCCCGGCAGCGGAAACTCCTGAAGCTTGGTACTAGTGAACTCGAAGAACCGTTCCCAGTCGTCGCTGGTGAAGCCGCCGCCCTCACCTCGGATGCCCTTGTCGTGGCTCACCTGCTTCAACCAAAAGCAGGCGGTCGAGCTGTTCAGCACCCCGAGCAGCCGCAGGTGGTCGTCCTCTGTCGCCCCTTCCGGCAACTTGATCACGGGCGCGTGCCGATTGAAAAGCTTTTCGCCTCGATCAAGCACAAAATGGTTGTGGGTCGAAATGTCAGAAAAGACGATCGACAAGGGAGTAGCGACCCGCCGGCGATAAAACTCGCGATATTCATGCCAGACGAACCCTGGGATTGTCTCGACAGCCACTCCGAATCGCTTGCGTGTAAGCAGCAGTTTCCGGTTCGGCCACATAAAGCGACTGAGACTCGAGGACTCGAAGTCAACAGGCTGCAGATCATCGCCATACGGCCAGGCAGCTACGGTCTCCGGCGAAATATTGAAGTCGCGAACTTCATCTCCCTCGACCATTGGCCTAACGGGCATCCCTCCCCGTCGGATAGCTGTCGCCTCACCGTTTAGCAGATAGGCGTCATCTTCGCCTGTAATTACATAAAAACCGATCGCGTCGGCGATTTTACGTAAACCAACGGTCGACGCACGGTTGACCAGCAGCATCAACCCGACAGCGCCACCACCAGAAAGGCTCCATGGATGAGCCGCAAACTGAACACGAACCATATCCGCAGCGCTCGCCCATAAAGACTCAGAGCCCGGCCGTTCGATCTGCGCAACGATCGCCCGCCACACAGCCCCTCACCCGGGTTGTCTGGGGCGGACGGTTCGCCGCGGACACCAAGCACAGCACGAACAGCAGGTGAACGGCGGCGCTTGTTGGCGCGGCCGACCAGGATCACCGTCGGTGTTCCATGGCCAGGGATGTATGCGCCCGAGGTGTCGATGATCTCGGTCAACTCGACCTCGTGCGCGAAGTAGCTCTCAATGAGCTTCTTGCCGAACTCACGCTTCATGAAGGCGTTGCCGGTGATCTGGCCGACGTGACCGGCGCCCTCGCCGTGCTCGTCGGACCACCTGGCCAGGTCGAAGAAGCGCTTGGCAAACGGCACGTGAGCGCGTACTGCCGGTGGCAGACGGTGGGGTAGATGCTGCGGTAGAGCTGGTTGCGGGCGGAGTCTGCGACAGTGATGTAAGGCGGGTTGCCGACCACCACCGTGTACTGGTTCTCGGCCAGGTAATCCTTGAGCAGGTCGGCGTCCTCGCTCTCGTACGCGAAAATCTCCTTCTTCGCGGCCTCGGCCTCTTCGTTCTGCTGCGCCTGGCTCTCCAACACCTTGAGCAGGTCGCCCTGCGCCCGTGAGCTGAACGCCCCCCACGGCAGCAGCGAGTCGCCGGTCGCCATCCGGACCGGGAAGGCCGGCGTCCGCTCCAGCTTGGTCAGCCCGCACACCTTCATCGCGGCGATCAGCAGCCGGAAGCGGGCGATCGCCACCGCGAAGCCGTTGATGTCCACCCCGATCACCTGCCCGAGCGCCCGCTCCCGGTCCTGCCACTTACCCACCAGCCGGTGGAACGCCCCGAGCAGGAAGTGGCCCGACCCGCAGGTTGGGTCGATGACGCTGGTCGCGGCGAGGCCGAACTCCTTGACCGCCGGCTCGAAGGTCCGGTCGAGGATGAACTCCTCCACGAACTCCGGCGTCTGCAACAGCGCGTACGTCTTCTTCGCGTGCGTCGACAGGTCCTGGTAGAGGTCGCCCAGGAAGCGGGTGTTCAGGTCGTCGCGGCGCAGCGATTCCTGGCCCGCGCCGCGCCGGAAGAAGTCGCTCAGCTCCTCCGCGGCCGGGCCGGAGATGTCGAACCGCCAGGCCGGGTTGTGCTGGTCGAAGATCTTGCCGGTGGCCTTGAGGCCGCGCAGGTAGCCGAACGCCTCCCGCAGCCAGTGCCGGTCGTTGTGCCGGGGTTGGCGATCAGGTACGCCTGCCGGTGCTGCACCGCCCGCTCGGCCGGCGCGGCCGGGTCGGCACCACCGATCCACAGCTTCTCGACCAGCTCGTTGTCCTCGCAGAACCGGACGAACACACAGCCGAGCACCCAGGCCACCGCCGCCTGGTCGAGCACGTCGTCGAGCCACGTCTCGAAGCTGCCGCCGACCCGCTGGGCGGCCTGCGCCTGGGCGTACTCCTGGCGCAGCTCCGCCCGCAGACCCGGCGCCTCCGCGACCTGCCCGCGCAGATCCTCCACCAGGGTCTTGACCTGCGCCTGCAACGCCTTCAGCTCGATCACCGCCAGAGTCTACGGCCGGCCGGCTCAGCCGCGTCGTCCGGCGACAACTGGCGCGGTAGGGGCGCGTGCGGTTCTCCGGTCAGCTTCCGCCGCAGGAACTCCAGCGTCAGCGCCCACACGAAGGCGCACTGCTCGTTGTTCGCCGCCGCGCCGTGCCCGCCCTCGACGTTCTCGTAGTACGCCACCTCGTGGCCGTGCTCGCGCAGCCGGGCCGCCATCTTCCGGGCGTGCCCCGGATGCACCCGGTCGTCGCGGGTCGAGGTGATGAACAGGACCGGCGGGTACGGCCGGCCGCCGCGGACATTGTGGTACGGCGAAAACTCGCGCAGGTAGGCCCAGTCGGCCTCCCGGTCCGGGTCGCCGTACTCGGCCATCCACGAGGCCCCGGCCAGCAGCCGGTGGTATCGCCGCATGTCCAACACCGGCACGCTCGCGACGACAGCCCCGAAGAGCGCGGGGTAGCGGGTCAGCATCACCCCCATCAGCAGCCCACCGTTGCTGCCACCCTCGATGCCGAGCCGCTCCGGCGTGGTGATCCCGCGCTTCACCAGGTCGGCCGCCACCGCCGCGAAGTCCTCGAACGCCCGGGGCCGCTTCTCCCGCATGGCGGCGCGGTGCCACTCGGGGCCGTACTCCCCGCCGCCGCGGATGTTCGCCACCACGTAACTGCCGCCCCGGGCCAGCCAGCCCCGCCCGACGATCCCGCTGTAGTCCGGGGTCTGGGAGACCTCGTAGCCGCCGTACCCGGTGAGCAGCGTCGGCCCGCCGGGCGCATCCGGATCGCCCACCACGAAGTACGGCACCCGGGTTCCGTCGGCCGAGGTGGCGAAGAACTGGCGTACCGCCAGGCCGTCCGGGTCGAAGAACGCCGGCTCCCGCTTGAGCGTCTCGACCGCGCCGCCGACCTGGCCGAGCCGCAGCGCCGCCGGTTGCAGGAACCCTTCGGAGGCGAGCAGGTAGGCGTCGTTGTGGTCCGGGTCGGTCTTCACGATCCGGCTGTGGTCGAACTCCGGCACCCCGGCGAGCGGCTCCCGTCGCCAACCCGTCTCGCCGGGCGTCAGCACCTCCAGCCGGCTCCGCACGTCGGCCAGCGTGGCCAGGATCAGGTGGTTGCGGGTCCAGAGGTAGTCGCTCAGCGCCGTGCGGGCGTCGGGCCGGAACAGCACCGCCAGCTCCCGCGCGCCGGCCAGGAACGCGTCGAACCGGGTTGCCAGCAGCGCGCCCGCCGGATGGGTCACCCCGCCGACCGTCCACGGCGAGCGCAGCCGGATCAGCAGCCACTCCCGGTGCACGTCCCACTGGGCGTCCTCCGGCACGGCGATCCGGATCCGCTCACCCGACTCGGTCAGCAGGTAGCTCTCCCTGCGGTAGAAGTCCAGGCTCCGGCCCACGAAGTCACGCTCGAAGCCGGGCGTCGCGTCATGCCAGGCATGCACCCCCACATCGTCCGCGCGCCCCTCGTGGACGACGTCGGCCGCGGACAGCGGCGTGCCCCGCCGCCACCGCTTGGCGATGCGTGGGTAACCGGACGAGGTCAGCGAACCGGGCCCGAAGTCGGTGCCGACGTAGATGTGGTCGGCGTCGATCCAGCAGACGCCGGTCTTCGCCTCGGGCAGCGTGAAGCCGTCCTCGACGAAGGCCCGGCGGACCAGGTCGAACTCCCGCACCACGACCGCGTCGGCGCCGCCCCGGGACAGGCTGATCAGGCAGCGCTGGTATCCGGGCCGCAGCACCGTCACCTCCTGCCAGACCCAGTTCTCGCCCTCCTCGGCGGCCAGCGCGTCGACGTCGAGCAGCACGTCCCACTCCGGCTCGGGCCGGCGGTACTGGTCCAGCGTCGTCCGCCGCCAGACCCCCCGCGGGTGCGTCGCGTCCGTCCAGAAGTTGTAGTAGAAATCGTCCCCACGCCACCCCGGGCAGGGGATGCGGCCCTCGGCATCGAGCACCGACCGGATTTCGGTCCGCAGGGCGGTGAACGTTTCGCTTCCGGTCAGCGTGGTCAGGGTCTCCGCGTTGCGGTCCCGCACCCACCCGGCGGCGTCCGCGCCATCAAGTTCTTCCAGCCAGAGGTACGGGTCATCGCCCTCATCGATCAACCTCGCCACCTTCGCCACTATCCCTGACGAGTGACCACCATCCACGCACTGTCGGCATGCCGACTGAGCGTTAGTCCCAGGTCTGACTGATATCGAGAATTTCCAGCCCAGGGGGCATCGCCGGCAACACGATCTTCGGGTCCTGGGTGACCAGATAGCAGCGGTAGAGCGCGGCGGTCGCGACAGCGTGCGCGACATCCAACGACACATGTGAACGCGCGGCGATACGGGCGACCCGTCGGCTCGTGGCCGCGTCGTAGACCGCTACCTGGATGTCGCGGTCCTTCGTGAACAACAGGTCAAGCATGGTGGCGGCTGCGGTGCCCGCCAGTTCGAGCTGCGCCTGCCCCAGGCAGAGGGCGGGGACCCACACCTGCTGCTCCGGATCCTCCTGCGCGAGGGTCAGCATGGCACCAGGTTCGACGCTGGCCCCCGAGGCGTAGGCGAGAAGAGCAGAGGTGTCGAGGACCAGGCCGTTCACGCGGCTGCGGTCCCCTCATCGTCGAACTGACGAAGCCACTCGAGATTGCGGGCATGCTGCTCGTCACTGATCGGTGGGAGAGCCGCCAGGCGGGCCCTTGTCCGCTCCACGTCTTCATCGGTGACCACATAACCGAGCTGTGCCCACCGCGCACGGAGATCGTCGGCCCGCATCTTCCGGCGAAGGACTCCGGCGATGAAACCGGACGTGTTGCCCTGCGTGCGCTCGACGTACGCGGCCACGTCGTCGGGCAAACTGATCGTGATGCGGCGCGTCATACTCTGAGCATACCTGCTGCATACTGACTGAGCGCCCCCGGATGGTCACGCCACGCGGTCGCATTCACTCGAGCAGGCTCCTGATGTCGCTTGCGGTGAGCTGCGCGGAGGCGAACTCGCCGCCGTCCAGGACGCTGCTGAAGAGCTCCGCCTTACGGGCCTGCAACGCCATCACCTTCTCCTCGATGGTGTCCCTGGCGACCAGCCGGTAGACCATGACGTTGCGGGTCTGGCCGATGCGGTGCGTCCGGTCGATTGCCTGGTTCTCGGCGGCCGGGTTCCACCACGGGTCCAACAGCAGGCAGTAGTCGGCCTCGGTGAGGTTGAGGCCGAAACCGCCCGCCTTGAGGCTGATCAGGAAGACCGGGTTGCCGCCGTTCTTGAACTCGTCGATCACCGCGGCCCGGTCGCGGGTGCTCCCATCCAGATAGCTGCACCCGATCCCGTCCGCCTCCAGCCGCTGCCGGGCCGCGTCGAGGAAGCGGGTGAACTGGCTGAACACCAGGCTGCGGTGCCCCTCCGCGACCAGGCTGGAGACACGTTCGGTGAGCACGTCCAGCTTGGTCGCCGGCACGTTCTGCTGCGCCGGGTCGACCAGCGCCACGTCGAGGCTCGCCTGCCGCAGCAGGGTCAACGACCGGAAGATCTCGAACCGGTTCTTCTCCAGGTCGCCCAGGAGACCGAGGACCTTCTGCCGCTCCCGCTGCAGGTACGCCTGATACACCCGGCGGTGCCGGCGGTCCAGCTCCACCTGGATGACCTGCTCCTGCTTGGCCGGCAGGTCCGTGGCCACGTCCGCCTTGCGACGGCGCAGCATCAGCGGCCGGATCCGGCGGCGCAGCTGGGCGAGCCGCTCCGCGTCCCGCTCCTTCTCGATCGGGTTGCGGTAGTACTCGGTGAACCGGTCGGCGCGGGGCAGCAACCCGGGTGCGGTGATCGAGCAGAGCGCCCAGAGCTCGCCGAGGTGGTTCTCCATCGGCGTGCCGGTGATCGCCAGCTTGAACGGGGCCGGCAGCAGCTTCGCGCAGCGGTGCGCCTGGGACTGCGAATTCTTGACGAACTGCGCCTCGTCGAGGATCAGCCCGGCCCAGTCGAGGGCGCGGTAGTCGTCGTACTCCAGCCGGAACAGCGTGTACGAGGTGACCACGATGTCCGCACCGGCCACCGCCTCGGCAAGGGGGGCGCCACGCCGTGCCGCGGTCTGGGTGACCGCCCGGACCTCCAGCTCCGGCGTGAAGCGGGCCGCCTCGCTCGACCAGTTGGCGACGACGCTGGCCGGGGCGACCACCAGGAACGGCGCCTCGGCGCGCGCGTGGCAGATCAGCGCCAGCGTCTGCAGGGTCTTGCCGAGCCCCATGTCGTCGGCGAGGACACCGCCGAGGCCGTGGTCGTGCAGGGTGGCAAGCCAGCGGAACCCGTCGCGCTGGTACGGGCGCAGCTGCGCCCGTACCCCGGACGGGACCTGCTGCTCGGCGGCGGGTTCCGCCTCGCTGAGCGCGCGTACGGACCGCTGCCAGGCCGCGGCCTGACCGGTGACCTCGCCCAGCTCGGCCAGCTCGTCCCAGAGCCCGGCCTGGAACCGGCCGACCCGCAGCACCCCGGGCGGGGCGTCCGCGAGCGCCCGCGACTCGGCGATCAGGTCCCGCAGCTGCTGGAACTCCGGTCGTTCGAGGGTGAAGTAGCTGCCGCTGGGCAGGATGAGGAACTGCTGCTCCTGGGCCAGCGCCGCGAAGAGCTCGACGAAGTCGACCTCCTCCCCACCGATGCTGACCCGCACCGACAGGTCGAACCAGTCGTGCTCGCCGGGTCCGTCGCCGTCCGCGAAGGTGATGGTCGGCGCGGCGTACGTCTCCTGGTAGTCGGGGAGCGCCCCGTCGGGCGGCACGACCAGCTCGACGCCGTCGAGCTCGGCCAGTCGCGGCATGACGTCGGCGACGAACCGGATCAGGGCGTCACCGGCGAGGCTCACCGAGGCGGCCAGCCGGAGCCCGGTCGGCGACGGCTCCAAAAGCTCGGGCACCGGCTTGGCGGCCAGCTCGACGACCCGCCGCAGCAGCTCCTCGCGGCGCTCATCCGCGACGGCGGCCACCCCGTCGCGCAGCGGCTCGGGATGGCGCCGGCCACCGACCTCCCGGTGCCACTCCCAGCCCACGCGGAGACGGTGATCGGGCTCGGGGCTCACCGTGGCGGTCAGGGTGACCGGCCCGGCCGCCGGAAGCTCGATGGCCGGATCGGCGGCGAGCACCTCCACCTGGCGGAGCAGCTCGGGGTAGAAGCGGTCGAAGAACCGCTGCTCCTCGGCGGCCGGGATCCGGATCGCCGGCCCGGCGAGCGCCCGCACCGTCTCCGGCGGTATCGCCCTGGCCAGCGGCACCAGCCAGAGTGCCGGTACGCCGGGGCGGGCGTCGGCCCCACCTGGCTCCTCCCAACCGGCGAGGCCGTGTGCCGGTTCGCCGACGAGGAGCACGCGCGACACGGGGATCGGCGCGCCGCCGGCCGACAGGGTCGGCGCCAGCAACAACTCCCCGTCGGCCCGGCCGACCTGCACCGAGAGGCGGGCCGGACGGCCCAGCACGACCGGCCCGGCGCGCTTGCCGGCCTGCACCAGCGGCAGCCCGGCCTCGTCCGCCTCAGCCAGCAGGTCCCAGATTCGTCGGCTGGCGAAGTCGTGCAGCGCGACCGCCGGCCGTTGGCCGCCGTAGTAGTGGCCACCGAGGTCGATGTCCGTGGTCGCCAGTCGAGCGATCTCGACGAGCAGTCGCCGGTGCCGCTCGACCAGTTTCGACCGGCCGAGATGGGCGTAGCTCAACGTCGACCAGCTGATCCCGGACCGCACCCAGCCGGTGCGGCCCGGCACCACCGGCCGCAGCTCGACCAGGAAGCCCGCCGCGTCGTCCGCGCCCTGGGCGACGACGTCGAACTGCAGGCCGAGGCCCGGCGGCTCGGACTGCACCACAGCAGGCGGCGGGGCGACGTCCCGGACCAGCGCCGAGACCGCCCGCTCCCAGCTCGCCGCCGGCCGCGCCCGGCGGCTTCTGCGGGGCGCGGCCGCGGTGAGCGTCGCGAGCACCAGCGCGGCGGGGTGAGCACAGCCGGCCTCCCCGCAGGTGCAGGAACCATCCATCGCCTCGACCATGCCGTCGGCGCCCAGCCGCACCGTCGCCGCCACCCGTCCGGCTCCGCTGCCGTCGAGCCGCCCGTGCCCCTGGCCGGTCTCCGGATCCCACTGCACGTCGACCAGTTCCCCGCGCTCGAGCAGCTGCCGTGCCCGTACGAAGGTCCGGGTGCCGACAAGCTCATATAGCGCGGCCTCGGCCGGACTCAACGCGAGCTTTGCCATGACTTGATTCGACCCCTTCGCTGAATCACCGTTCCCGCGCGCCAGCAACGGTAGCCGCCATTCGACAGGCGAGCGTCACCGCACCGCCCGCTCAACCCGTCGGCGACGCCGCCCGGCCCGACGACTCGATCCAGTCGTTGGCGAGCCACAGCGACTGGCTGGCCGGCGAAGTCAGCGGCAGCTGCACCCCGTCCAGCACCGCCGGCTCGGGTCGCCGCGCCGGCACCAGCAGCAGCCGGGCCGCCGGCCGGGGTCGGGTCGGGTCGGCCAGCTCCTGGAGCAGCCCGAGCTGCCCGTACCGGGCCAGCGGCGCCGCCTCGGTGATCAGCACCGGCCCGTCGGCGGCGGCGATCGCCGCACTGACCGCCGGGACCACCTGGTGCCGGACCAGGTCCACCAGGCTACGGAAGTCGGCGTCCAGCGGCGAGCCGTTGTCGGCCGCCAGGATCGCCTCCCAGGGGAAGCCCAGTGCGCGCAGCCGATCCAGCAGGATCGCCGTGACGTCCACCTCGGTCAGCGGCAGCCGGGCCAGCAGCGCCCGCCGGGCCGGGCCGAGCCGGCGCAGCGGCGCCAGCACTGCGAGGAAGGCCCGCCGCTCGATGGCCGAGGCGAGTTTGTCCCCCACCTCGTCGGCGGCGGTGAGCCCGAGCAGCGGGGCATGGGTGCTCGCCATTCGGGTACCGGTCACCGACGCCGCCGTGATCGCCGGCCCGTACACCCGGTCGTTCGAGTGCCAGGTCAGCGGCACCTCGGCCGCCGCGAGCAGGTCGTTCAGCGTGGGCCGGTTCGGCACCCGCTCGGCCTGCGGGAAGCGGCTGTGCACCCGGTCACGGATCTGGTCCTCGCTGAGCCGCTGGCCGATCAGGCTGCCCATCGACAACCGCAGTGCCCGCTCCGCCGGCATCCCCACCGGGTAGAGCTGCCCCTGCGCGTTGACGTCGACCCGGTCGCTGCTGCCGGCCGCCGCGAGCTGCAACAGCCGCAGGTCGGCCACGGCCGCCATCCCGGCCGGTACGGGCAGCCGGCGCAGCTCCTCGACGGCTCGTTGCCGGGTCGGCAGGGGGTCGGCGGCGGCCAGCTCGGCGGCCCGGCCGCCCAGCTCCACCACGTACCCGAGGAAGTCGGCGGCGGTGACGTCGGACGCCGGATCGTCCGGTTCCCGGCCGACCAGGACGGTGCCGGAGGTGCGGAACCGGTGGATGGCCACCCGGGCGTCCCCGCCGGTGCTCAGCTCGGCCTCGACGGCGGCGCGGACCAGCCCCACCGCCTGCGGCAGCCGCTTCGGCATGGTCGTGTAGGAGCCCCGGGCGGCGATCAGCGCCTGGGCCAGCTCCTCAGCGGACATCACCGCGCCGCGGGCGTCGAGCAGCGCCACGATCTCGTTGCGCACCGCCTCCAGCGCCGGCACTCCCAGCCACGTCCTGGCCTGTGCGTTGAGCAGCTTGGAGATCTGCGGCTGGCTGCGGCCGGTGGCCCGGGCTGCCTCACTCTGCGCCGGCCAGCACAGGAACGTGCCGTCGTCGGTGGGTGTCTGCCCGAGCAGCACGGCCAGCGTCCGATGGTTGCGGGAGGTCGGGGCGGGCAGCAGGGTCGCGCAGAGCGCTTCCACGCCCTGCGCCTGCGGCTGTTCCTCAGTGACCGGCTCGCTGCCGCCGGGCAGCACGGCGCGCAGCGCTCGCGCCTGGGCGAGGATCTCCTTGCGGGTGGCGTCCGGCACGCCCTTGGCCCGGGTCAGCGCCGACGGTTCGGCGTCCAGCAGCTCGCCGACGGTGTGCATGCCGAGCCGCTCCAGCGCCGAGCGCGCCCGGGCGGTCAGCTCGGTGACCTCGAGCGGCGACTCACGGGTCAGCCCCACCACCGGCGGCACCGGGCCGACCGGAGTCACGGCCGGCTGCGGGATCTGCTGGAAGATCGCCCGCCAGGCATCGGTCATCTCGTCGACCGTGTCGAACCGGGCCGCCGCGTCCCGGGCCAGCGCCCGGCCGAAGAACTCCACCAGCCGGTCGGCGACCGCAGGGTCGAACGCCGCCGGATCGAGGGTGACCTCGTCGCTGACGGCGGCCGGGTTCGCGTTGTCGCCCCACCGGGGCAGCACGCCCGTCGCCATCTCGTAGAGGACGATCGCCGCTGCGAACCGCTCGGCCGCCGCGTCGTAGCGCAGCCGGCGCGGCGGCCCGAGGAACGGATCGAGGTAGCCGACGGTGCCCGCGCCGAGCTGGTCCGCCGGCGCGGAGGAGAGCGAGAAGTCGAAGACGCACAGGTGCGGCTGCTTGTCCTTCGGCCTCGGCCGGGCCGCCAGGTTGGCCGGCTTCAGGTCACGGTGCCAGACACCCTGGCCGTCGAGGTAGTTGACGATGTCGAGCAGGTCCCGCCCGTACCGCTCCAGCAGGTCCAGCGCGAGCCGGCCGCCGCGCAACTCCTCGGCCAGGCTCCGCTGACCGGCGCTCTCCATCAGCAGGGCGGTCCGGCCGCCGACCCGCACCGGACCGTCGACCAGCGCGGCCACCTGGGGATGCTTCAACTGCGCGAGGGTACGCGCCTCCGCGGTCAGCCGTTCCTCGTGCTGCTCGTCGCGGGCCACCTTCAACACCAGCTCGCGGGACTCCCCGTCCCGGGTGACCAGCAGGGCGACGGCCGTGGCACCCGAGCCGAGCCGGTCCTTCACCTCCAGGCCACCGTCGAGCAGGTCACCCCGGTGAGCCGAGAGCGGATCGGCCACCGGTTCCGGCTCCGGAGCGGTCAGTTCGTCCCAGACCTTCTCCAGATCCTGGTGGAACCGAAAGACGCTGGGCAGCCGGTGCGCCGGGTCGCCACGGGTCGCGTCGTAGACCAGGGTGACCAGGGTGTGCGGCATGCCGTCGACCGCCGCGTCCACGTGCAGGCCGCTGTCCCGGACCGCGCTGACCAACTCCTCCGGCGTGGCGGCCGGCGCCGTCCCGGTGAAGATCCGGTATGCCAGCGCACCGAGGGAGAAGACGTCGAGCTGGTGACCGGGCAGGCGGGTGGCGTTCTCGGCCTCCGGCGCCTGGTAGCGGCGGACCTCGTCGTCGAAGAACAGCTCCAGGCTGGCCGGATCGCTCGACGGGCCGAGCCGGGTGAGCTGGGTGGTGCCCGCCAGTCGCCCGCCGGTCTGCCAGTCGGTCACCACCAGCGTCGGGCGCGGCCCGTCCGGGTCACCGACGTAGACCGCGCGTGGCGACAGCGCGCGGTGGGCCAGCCGGCGGGAGTGCGCGTAGTCGATGATCTCGGCGAGATCCTGCACCAGGTGCAGCCGCTGGGCCGGGGTCAGCGAGTCGCCCCGGCGCAGCAGCCACTGGTCGAGGCGTACCCAGTCCGGCTGGTGGTCGAAGATGACCGCCGGGCCCCAGGCGTGCTCGACCAGGTCGTGCGCCCGGGGCCACCCCCGGGTGGTGGATGCCCTGCAACAGGCGGAACTCCCGCTCCGCCGCCCTGCGGATCGCCGGCACCTCGTGCTCGGCGGCCCGGCTGGTCAGGTAGAACCGCACCCGCCGCACCAGCGAGGTGTCCAGCGCGTGCCCGGCGAGGAAATCCTGCCAGCCGAGCCCCTCGGCGAACGGCTTCGGGTGCAGCAGCAGTTGCCCGACCTTACGGTCCGCCACCGACGGCCGGATCTTGGCGCCGCGCACCAGGTCGACGATCTGCCGGCCGCGCGCCTCGTCCACCCGGTGCGCCGGGTTGCGGGGCGGAGTCCGCAGCAGCTCCTTCAGGCCGGGCAGCCCCGAATCGTGCCCCTCCAGCCCGTAGACGTGCTGGCCGCCGATGGCGTCCAGACTCGCCCGCATTGCGCGGGCATGCATGAACACCGCTGCGCCGACGTAGGGCGCCTGCCCCTCGCGGCCGTTCTGGCGGGCGTAGTACCGGATCAGGCTGGCCAGCCGCTTGGCCAGGATGTACGGGTTGTCCTCCGGGATGAGCCGGGAGTTGGGTGCCCGGCGCAGCCACTGGGTCCCGTCGCTACGGATCTCGCCCTGCCAGTGCTTCAGCTCCAGCACGTAGAGCCCGCTGGGGGTCAGCACCAGGGCGTCGACCTCGTTGATCGAGCCGTCGGCGCCGACGAACTCGACGTTCGCCCAGCCGTGGTACGGGTCGGCATCGGGCAGGTAGCTGGCCAGCTCGCGCAGGCCGTCCTGTTCCCAGGTGTAGGAGCTGGCGTTGATCTGCTCCCAGCGCGGCGAATCCTCACGCATGCGCCGACCCCTCCACCCTGGCCATCCCGTTCCGGCTCAGGTCTCGCACCCTACCGCTCACATGCCTGATCAGCGGAACGCCACTGATCCCCGCGCTCGCCGGACACGTTCCGCACTTGTCCGAACACTTTCCGCGTCAATAGACTCCGATCTACGCACTTTCCCGTCCCCTCCGGGAGGTCGCCTTGGGCACGTCGACCCGTTTGCTCGGCCCCAAGAAGGGCGGATGGACCGGCGCGAAAGGCCGGTTGACCAGGTGGACGCCCGACGCGGACAGCCGGCCCAACTCGCTGACCGAGGACGACCAGCGTGCCGCGGAGGAGGTAGCGGCGCAGTTCCGGATTGCACTGCGCGACGCGCTCCTTGAAGACCCGGAGCGATTCGGCCTCCGCGACGCGGCACAGGACGCCGGGAGGCGTCTCGTCGCCGCCCTTGACGACCTGCGCCGGCCCGACCCCCCGATGCTCCGACACCTTCAGAACTTGACCTCAACCACCCCTGCCGACCAATTCGTGCACCGTTTCGTCACCGAGGTCTGCGGCGACGGCCGACTCATCGTGGATGCCGCCGCCTGGCGTGCCGCGCGGCGCAGCGCCGAACGCCTGATCGCCCCCGGCGGCCCGCTCGCCGATCCAGCCCGTCCGCAACGGGTCACCGGCGAACTGTTCTGCACCCTCTACCGGTTGTTCTTCGGGGAGTTGGTCGGTGAATTCGTACACATCCTGATCGCGGAGAACATCAAGCTCGCCATGCCGGCGCTGGTTCTGCTCGACCCCACCGACACGGTCGCCGGCTTCGTCGCCGATCAGATCGTCAGAGTGTTGCCCGACCCATGTGCGGAAGCCACGGCACGCGAGCCCGAACGACCACGCCTCGCGGAGGTCGCCCGAAACCTGCTCGCGGACACCGTCACCGATGCGCTGGGCCTCGGGGACACCGGTCTGGAGTTGGTGGCATGAGCCCGGCTCGCTACGCCTACCACTACACGACCAACGGCCAGCCATCAGTCGAGCCTGGCCGAGACCCAATCGATCGGAGCCTCCTCGCGCAGGCAGACCAGCGGCTGCAACAGATCGCCGAGGTGAACCGGGACCACCCCATCTGGGCGCAGGACCTGCTGCAGGTCGCCCGGGCGATCTATCTGGCTGACAAACTGTCCCTTCGGTTCGATGCCGACGACAGCTGGACCCGGCAAATTGATTTGTCCGTACAGGTGACGGAGGTTGATGCTTGGACAGGCAGAGCGGGTGAGCTGCTGTCCCAGCTCACCGAGACCCTCACCGCCGACCGCTGGACGATCCACGTACACCCGGGGGGCGGTCGCATGGCCGCAACAGGGCCGCGTCCTGGCAGGCCCGCCGGTCGAGGAGGTGGCCCTCTTCTCCGGCGGACTGGACTCCTCCGCATACGCAGCCGAGCGGTCCCGGGTGTCGGGGGGCGACCTCCTGGCCGTCTCGTACTACGAGCCGCAGTGGGGGATGCAGCAGGAGCGCGTCCTCACCACCATCCGCAACTCTTCACGCAGGAACATCAGGCAGTTCAAGACGTCACAGCAGGTCCGGGCCCAGCAGCGGGAACTCGAACCGTCGGCGCGTACCCGAGGGTTGCTCTATGTGGCGACCGCCGTCTATCTCGCCGCCGCCCATGACGTCCCGCAGGTCGCGGTGCCGGAAAACGGCCAACTGGCACTCAACCCGGCGCTGACACCGGCCCGGGTCGCCGCCTGCTCCACCCGATCGGTGCACCCCTACACGCTGAGCCTGCTGAACGAGTTGATCCGCGCGCTGGGCGGCCCGGTCGCCGTCGTCAACCCGTACCTGCACCTGACGAAGGGCGAGGTGTGCCTGCGGGCGCTCGATGCTGGGATGCCAGCGGCGGCCTTGACCGGCCTCACCCTCAGTTGCGGCCACCCGCCAAGAGACCAACCCGAGCTGCACTGCGGCCACTGTTATCCGTGCCTGGTGCACCGCTCGGGTCTCCTCACCGCCCTGGACAGCGACGACACGCCGTACGCGAAGGATGTCTGGACCGTCTCGGACGACCTGGACGCCGCCGTCGACCGCAGGGCGCTGCACCGCTGGCTGCACCGGCCATTCGGCGTGCGAGACCTGATCACCGACATGCCGCTACCGCACGGTCTCGACCTGGCCCCACTGGTCAACGTGGTCCGGCGAGGGCGGGTGGAACTCACGAACCTGTTCGCTCGGCACGGCGAAGCGGTCAGACAGTGACCTTCTGCACTGGCATGGATTCACTCACCTGGGGTATCACCGACTCATGAGGGCGAGTTTCCGGCTTGGCCGGATCGCGGGGGTACCCGTCGGGGTCAACTGGAGCGTCCTGGTCATCTTCCTGCTGATCGCCTGGGCGCTGTCGGCCAACCAGTTCCCCGAGGCGTACCCGGGCCGCTCCACGGCCGCGTACGTGCTGGCCGGGCTGGCCGCCGCGGTCGTCTTCTTCCTCGGCCTGCTCGCCCACGAGATCTCCCACGCGGTCGTCGCCAAGCGCAACGGCCTGCACGTCGAGGGGATCACGCTGTGGCTCTTCGGCGGCGTGGCGGAGCTGCGCGGCGAGGCGAAGAACCCGGGCGCGGAGCTGCGCATCGCCGGGGTGGGGCCGCTGGTGAGCCTGCTGCTCGGGCTCTTCTTCGGCGCCATCGCCGCGGTGCTCGCGCTGGCCGGGCAGCGCGGCCTGCTGCTCGGCTCGCTGGCCTGGCTGGCCGGCATCAACGTGCTGCTGGCGATCTTCAACGTGCTGCCGGCCGCGCCGCTGGACGGCGGCCGGCTGCTGCGCGCCGCGGTGTGGAAGGCCACCGGCGACCGGACGAAGGCCTCCGTGGTGGCCGCCCGGGCCGGCTGGGTCCTCGGCGCGCTGCTGATCGGTCTGGGGCTGGTGCAGTTCCTGACCGGCTTCGGCGTGGGCGGGCTCTGGCTGGCGCTGATCGGCTGGTTCTTGATCGGCGCGGCCGGCATGGAGGAACGCCAGGCCCGGATGGGCAGCGCCCTGCACGGCGTACGGGTCGGCGACGTGATGACTCCGCAGCCGCAGACCGCGTCGGCGGAGATGACGGTGGCCGACTTCGTCGACCACTACCTGTTCGCGTACCGGCACACCGCGCTGCCGCTGACCGAGGAGGGCCGGCCGGTCGGCCTGGTCACCCTCGACCGGGTACGCGGCATCCCGGCCGACCGCCGCAGCACCACCACCCTGGCCGAGGTCTCCTGTCGGGCCGAGGACCTGGTGCTCGCCCGGCCGGAGGAGCAGCTCAACGACCTGCTCCCCCGGCTCAGCGAGTGCGCCGACGGGCGGGCGCTGGTGGTCACCGACCAGCGGCTGGTCGGCATCGTCTCGCCCAGCGACATCAGCCGGGCGGTGCAGCGCGGCAGCCTGCGCGACCAGTTGGCCGGCAGCCGGCACTAGGCCGCCGGTTCCCCGCCGCGGGTCGGGCGGGTCGGGGTGGCCCCGTACACCCGCAGGACGCTCGCCCGCAGCGCGGCCTCGGCGTCGGCGGCGGACATCCGGCCGGCGGCGACCTCGTTCCCGGCGGTGTGCCCGAGGGCGACGGTGGCCGCGATCAGCCAGGCCGGCGTGACGCCCGGGTCGAACTCTCCGGCGCGCTGCCCTCGCCTGATCAGCCGTTCCAGCCGTTCGAACACCGGCACGTGCAGTTCCGCCGCGTCGGCCTCGGGGACGGTGCTCAGCAGCGGAAAATGCGCGAAGGTCCGCCAGTTGACGTCGAGCAGCCGCAGCAGCGCCTCGGCGGCCGGGCCCTGGTCGAGCTGGGCGGCGTCCAGCGCCGCCACGGCCTGCGCGGTGAGCCGGCGGGCCACGGCGCCGAGCAGCGCGTCGCGGGACGGGAAATGGGCGTAGACGGTCTGCCGGGAGACCCCGGCCCCGCTCGCCACCTCGTCCATGCTGGCCTGCGGCCGTTCGCCGAGGATGCGCACCGCCGCGTTGAGGATCGCGGCGACGCTGCGCCGCCCCTCGGCACGCATCCGTCGCGAGCGCGCACCGGAATCAACCTCTGACACGCTTGTCAACGCTACAGGCACCCCTTAGCCTTTACGGCATCGTCAAGGCTAAGGGGGCGACATGACAGCGCTGCCCGGCAACGACCTCGCCGGTTACCTACGGACCTATGTCGAGGAGATGGCCTTCGGCCAGGAAGATCCCGGCATCGTCCTGGACCGGTACCACACCCCGGATGTCGCCTGGCTCAACGACGGTCTGCACCTCGACCGGCAACGGCTGATCGACCACGCGCGACCGGCCCGTCGCACGGTGACCGAGTGCCACCTCGACATCCACGACACGCTGATCTGCGGTGACCGGGTCGCGGCCCGTTACACCCTGCACGCCGTCGCGCGCGGCCGCCCGGTGGTGAGCGACATCCACCTCTTCGGCCGACTCGCGCCCGACGGCCGGCTGCGCCGCGTCGACCAGCTCACCCGGACCCTCCCGGCAGGGCGGACGTCGTGACCGACCGCCCGCGGCTGGTTCCCGCCGTACGCACGCTCGCGCTGCTCTTCACCGGCCTGCTCGCCGGGGCGTTCGGCTACGGCGCGGTCAACGTCGCGCAGACCTTCAAGGCCGTACCGCTGGACGTCCGGCTCACCTTCCACACCGCGCTGATGACGATGAACGGCCCGGTCATGCAGACCACCATGGGCCTGGCGCTGCTCAGCTCGCTGGCACTGGCCGTGCTGCTGCGCGGCGCCGCCCGGCGACTGGCCGCCGTCGCGTCCGCGCTGGTGGCGACCTCGTTCCTGGTCACCCGGTTCGGCAACGTGCCGATCAACGGCCGGATCAAGGTGTGGGCGGTCACCTCGGCCCCGCCCGACCACGCGGCGATCCTGCGCCGCTGGGAGCTGTTCAACGACGTCCGGACCGTCGCCGCCCTGGTGGCGTTCCTGCTGCTGCTCACCCTGGTCACCCCGTGGGTGCGGCCGTCGCGGTGAGACGGTCCACCGCGCCGCCGGCCACGCCGGCAGCGCGGTGCGCCCGTCCGACTACGACGCCTTGGTCGGCACGGCGCGCTCCACCGGGATCCACAGCTCGGCGTCCACCTGCGTGCCGTCCGCCGAGATCCGGTTCCGGGAGATCTCCGGCCCGGGGCGGCTGCGGTAGGCGTTGGACGGGAACCACTGGGTGAACACGTCCCGCCACAACTCCTGCACCGCGGCCGGGAACTCGCCGGCGGTCTCGAAGACCGCCCACGTCCCCGCCGGCACGGTCGTCGAGTCCAGGTCGGCCGGGGCGTCCGCCCCGGTGACCACCCCGTGCCAGTAGTCCAGCTCGCTGCCCTCGGCCCGGTCGTCGGCCACCTTGTCGCTGACGTTGACGATCCCGGCCGGCTCCTGGTCCGACAGGGCCGCGATCCGGGCGACCGTCTCCTTCGGGATGCCCCGGATGAACTCCACGATCGCCGGGTTCATCCCCTGGTGCACCAGGGGCACCCGGGCCCGCCGACCCACCAGCCGGAACTCCGGCTTCTCCACGACCCGATAACGCATGCTGCCACTCCCTTCGACGACGAGGCGGAAGGACAACCGCTGCTGCGAGCGCAGCGCCGCGCCGGTCCGCCGGGCCTCGCCGGGCCCGACCCCGTGCAGCGCGCGAAACGCCCGGGTGAACGCCTCGGTCGAGCCGTACCCGTGCCGGACCGCGATGTCGAGCAGCGTCCGCTCGCCGGCCGTCACCTCGGCCGCGGCCACCGTCAGCCGGCGGCGGCGGACGTACTCGGACAGCGGCATCCCGGCCAGCGCGGAGAACATCCGCCGGAAGTGGTACTCCGACGTGAGGGCGATCCGCGCCAGCTCGGCGGCCTCGATCCGCTGGTCGAGGTGGCGCTCGATGTGGGCCATGGCCTCGTTCAGCCGCTCCAGCACCTGGTCTCCTTCCCGTGTGCCTCGACGCTAGGCCGACCGGTGGGTGCCCGACCCGACATCCCCTGCCCGCTCCGGTCGGGTCCGCTCGACCTCGGCCGGGCGTCCCGGCCCGGGCAGCGCACCCCGCACCGGGTCGACGCCGGTCGCCCCGCCGGCCCGTCAGCGCGGGAAGTAGCGGTCGAGCAGGCCGGTGCGGAACTTTCCGGTCGGGTCCAGCTCGGTCAGCAGTGCGGCGAAGTCGGCGTACCGGCCGAAGGCGGCGGCCACCGAGGACCGGTCCAGCGTGAAGACCTTGCCCCAGTGCGGGCGGGGCGCGAAGGGGGCCAGCCGCTGTTCCACCTCGGCCAGCACCGGCAGCACCGCCGCCGCGTCGTCGACCCAGGTGAAGTGGATCGCCAGGCTGTCGCGCCCGTGGTTCGGGCTGAGCCAGAGGTCGTCGGCGGCGATCGTGCGCAGTTCGGAGATCTGGAGCACGGCGGCGATCCGGTCCCGCATCCGGTCCAGCGCGGCCAGCGCGCCGGCCGCCGCGGCGCGGGGCAGGTGGTACTCGGACTGGAGTTCGTCGCCACTGCTCGGGGTGAAGCCGAGCCGGAAGTGCGGCAGCCGCTCGTGCCACGGGCCGGGCTCGCCCAGCTGGGCGGTGCAGTGCACCGGGTCCAGGCCGGGCACCGGGTGCAGCGGGGCCTCGGCGGCGGTGGTGCCGAGCCAGTCCGGCGGGGGCGGCGGCTGGTCGGCGAGCTGCTTGCGCCAGACCTGGTCGACGGTCGCCGACCGCCAGGTGGTGAACCCGCTGACGCTGTACGCCGAGGCGAACGCCGTGTCGAGCCGGTCGGCGGGCAGGTCGCGGCGGACGTACTGGCGGATCGCGAAGGTCGGCACCACGTCCAGGGTGACCCGGGTGACGACGCCGAGCGCGCCGAGCGAGACCACCATGCCGGCGAACCGGTCACCGTCGGCCCGGCTCACGGTGAGCAGGTCACCGTCGGCGGTGACGAGTTCCAGCGCGGCCACGGCGGCGGCCAGGTTGCGGTTCCCGTCGCCGGAGCCGTGGGTGCCGGTCGCCACCGACCCGGCCACCGAGATGTGCGGCAGGGAGGCGAGGTTGGCCACGGCCAGCCCCTCGGCGTGCAGCCGGGTCGCCAGATCCCCGTACCGCAGGGCGGCGGCGACGGTGACCGTGCCGCGTTCCCGGTCGACCTCGACGGTCGGCGGCAGCCCGGCGAGGGAGACCAGGTCACCGGTGGTGTCACCGAGCCGGTTGAAGGAGTGCCCGGTGCCGGCCGCCCGGATCCGGTCGCTGCCGGCCACCAGCCGACGCAGCTCGTCCAAGTTGGACGGCCGGTGGAAGCGGCGGGCGGCGTACGCGACGTTGCCGGCCCAGTTGCGGCGCGCGACGTCGGTCACGAGGGCTCCCGTTCGGCGGGCTCGTCGGCCAGCGCCGCGCCGAGGGCGTCCAGCGCCTCGTCCACCTGGAGGGTGCTGTAGCCGCGCAGGTCGACCGGCAGGCCGGCCCGCCGGGCCTGGTCGATCTCGGCCCGGGCCGAGCGGCGCCGGGTCGGGTCGCCCGAGGCGAGGGCGTCCTGCCCGCCCCGGATCAGCGCGTCGACCACGTCGACCCGGTAGCCGCGCAGGCCGACGGCGAAGTCGAGGTCGGCGAAGGCGGCCCGGCGCAGCGCGCGGGCGTCGAGGAAGCGCTCGCCGGCGTACCGGGCGAGTGTCGCCGCGATCTCCCCCGGCGACTCCCGGATCCCGGCGAGGTCGAGCAGCTCGACCGCCGGACGCTCGTCGAGCGGGTGCCGGGCGTCCAGCGGGCCGATTCCGGCGCCGGTGGCCGGCACGGCGAGCAGGCGCAGCGCGGCCGGTACGCCGGAGCGGGGCGCCGGCTGGTCGAGCACCACCGCGGCCAGCTCCGGCCAGCGGATCGTCCGGCGCAGGCCCGGCCGCCGGACGGTCAGGCCGTCGGCGTCGACGACGAACCGGAACGGCCGCAGCGCGCCGACGAGCACCACCACGCCGAGCGCGATCCCGCCGAGGGCCACCAGGGTCCGCAGCAGCCCACCGCCGTCACCGAGCGTCAGCAGGACGATCCCGGCCAGGATGCAGATCGCCGGCAGCAGCAGCCGGCCCGGCCTACGGTGCAGTTCCACGTCGTACCCCCGTCCGCGATCGTGTCGGAGTGCATCATCCGGCACGCTTGTCGACGGCGTCCATGGGAACAATGGGTGGATGAGCAGCTACCGCGACCCCACTCTGCACGGCGACGTCTACCCGTCGGAGGAGGAGATCGACCCGACCGGCATGGGCCTGGAGCCGACGAGCACGCCGCCGGCGGCGTACCCGGATCGGACCGAGCCGGTGCCGCCGCCCACGCCCGAGCCGGAGCCCACCCCGCCGACCCCCGGCCCGCCGCCGCGCGCGGCCGGGCCGGGTTCGGTCTCGATCGTCACCCACCACGTGGACGGGTCGACCCAGGTGGTCACCGACCTGGACGGCGACGGGATCGCCGACGTGGTGCAGTTCGACCTGGACGGTGACGGCGTCCCGGACATCACCTATCTGGACAGCGACCGGGACGGCCGGCTGGACACCGTGCTGCGCGAGCCGGGCGGCCTGCGAGCGCGCTGACCCTCAGAGCTGCGGCATCACCTCGGCGGCGACCAGCTCCAGGTGGTCCAGGTCGGTGAGGTCCAGCAGCTGGAGGTAGATCCGCTCGCTGCCGGCGTCGGCGTACCGGCCGATCTTGTCGACCAGTTCGGCCGGGGTGCCGGCGAGGCCGTTCTCGCGCAGCTCGGCGGGCTCCCGACCGATCGCCTCGGCCCGGCGGGCGACCTCGGCCTCGTCGCGCCCGCAGCAGAGCACCAGGGCGTTGGACCAGCGCATGGTGGCCGGGTCACGGTCGATGGCCGCGCACGCCGCCCGCACTCGGGCGATCTGCGCGACGGTGTCCTCGATCGAGGCGAAGGGCAGGTTGAACTCGTCGGCGTAGCGGGCGGCCAGGCGCGGGGTGCGCTTCGGCCCCATCCCGCCGAGCAGGATCGGCGGGCGCGGTTGCTGCACCGGCTTGGGCAGCGCCGGCGAGTCGGTGACCGGGTAGTACGTCCCGGGGTGGTCGAAGGTCTTGCCGACCGGGGTCTCCCAGAGCCCGGTGATGACCGCCAGCTGCTCCTCCAGCCGCGCGAACCGCTCCCCGAGCGGCGGGAACGGGATGCCGTACGCGGTGTGCTCGTCGGCGTACCAGCCGGTGCCGATGCCCAGCTCGACCCGGCCGCCGCTCATCTGGTCGACCTGCGCCACGGTGATGGCGAGCGGGCCGGGCAGCCGGAAGGTCGCCGCGGTCATCAGCGTGCCGAGCCGGATCCGGGAGGTGTCGCGGGCCAGGCCGGCCAGCGTGGTCCAGGCGTCGGTCGGCCCCGGCTCCCCGCTCACCGAGCCCATCTTCAGGTAGTGGTCGGAGCGGAAGAAGGCGCCGTACCCGGCGTCCTCGACGGCGCGGGCCACGGCGAGCAGCTGGTCGTAGCCTGCGCCCTGCTGGGGTTCGGTGAAGATCCGCAGTTCCATGTGCCGAGCATATGGAGGCGGCGGCGCCGTCGCCTCCGATCCTGGACGAGCCTCCATTACTTGACCGGCATATGACCGAGGGGGCATATTATTGCGGTGTCCGTCGACGCCTTCGCCGTGCTGGCCGAGCCGACCCGACGCCGGATCCTCGACGCGCTGCGCCGCTCGGAGTGCAGCGTCGGCGAGCTGGTCGACGTGCTGGGCATGAGCCAGCCGGCCGTCTCCAAGCACCTCAAGGTGCTGCGCGAGGCCGGCTTCGTCTCCTGCCGCACGGCCGCCCAGCACCGCATCTACCGCATCGACGTACGCCCGTTCCGCGCCGTGGACGGCTGGCTCGCGCCGTACCGCGAAGTGTGGACCGCGCACCTGGACGCCCTGGAGCGCCACCTCGACAAGGAGTGACCATGGACCGCGACTCGTTCCGCCCCGGCCCGCCGGCCGAGATCGAGGCCGAGCCCGCCGGCGACCGGTGGACCCTGCTGTTCGTCCGGGAGCTGCGGCACGCGCCGGAGAAGGTGTGGTCGGCGCTGACCGACCCGGCCCGGCTGGCCGAGTGGGCGCCGTTCCTGGCCGACCGCGACCTCGGCGCCCCGGGCACCGCGACGCTCACTGTGGTCGACGGCGACACGGCCGTGCCGCAACCCGCGACGGTACGCCGGGCCGAGCCACCCCACCTGCTCGAGTACACCTGGGGTGACGATCTGCTCCGCTGGGAGCTGACCCCGTCCGGCACCGGCACCCGGTTGCTGCTGCGACACACCCTCGCCGAGCGGGGGATGCTGCCGATGGTGGCCGCCGGCTGGCACCTCTGCCTCGACGTCGCCGACCACCTGCTGGCCGGCGACCCGGTGGGTCCGATCCGGGGCGCGGAGGCGAAGGACTTCGGCTGGGCCGAGCTGCGCGACACGTACGCCGACCGTCTCGGCGGGCAGCCGGACCGCCCCTGATCCGCCGTACCCGTCCCGCCGGAACCCGCACGTCCCGGTGGTAGCGCCGGCGGCGCCGGGTGCCGACGCCGCCGGCCCCCGTCAGACGTACGGCCTGGTCGCGTACGCCGCCCGCAGCGCCGCGAGCCCGTCGGTGCGGGGCGCCAGGGTGCCCCAGCTGGAGTTGAAGTAGTTGGTCCGGACGATGCGCGGGCCGCGCTCGCTGTTGAGCCGGGCGATGGCCGCCGGCACGGTGGCGATCCAGGCCGCCTGGTCGGGGATCTCGGCGGCCCGTACCCCCCACTCGGCGATGATCACGGGACGGGAGAGCGCCACCGGCCCGAGGTCGGCGACCGCCCAGTCCTTCGCCCGGCGGAACCGGGCGAGCGCGGTGTGGCTCGGGTCGGTGGCGTAGGCGTTCCACTGGAGGAAGTCCAGCTTGGCCATCAGCGACTCCGGGTGGGTGCGCTGGAAGCAGGCCCGGTCGAAGCCGCCCGACCCGACGGAGAAGGTGGTGCCGGCCGGCAGCGCGCGGGCCCGGAACCAGTTCACGATGTAGGTCATCGCCCGCACCGCGCGGGCGTCCGACTCCGCCCAGCCGTACGACACTCCGGACTCGGTGGTGCCGAACTCGTGGTCGGTGTCCAGCTCGGAGGCGAGCTGGATGTTCACCCCGAAGCCCATCGTCCGGTACTGCGACAGCGCCCGGGCGAAGAGGCCGTCGCAGAGCCCGGCGAGCACCTGGCCGTACCCGTAGGCCTTCGGCCAGGTCGTCCCGGGACGCTGCTGGATGGTCATCGCCGGCGCCGGGACGGTGTAACTGACGCCGTCCACGGCGAAGGTCTGTGCCGCCGTGGTGGCGACGCCGTAGTGCTTCAGCTCCAGCACCATGTTGATCGCGAACCCGCTGCGGCCGAGGCTGAGCAGCCAGGGCTTGTTGTAGCCCGGGAAAATGTAGCCGTCGGCGAAGCTGCGGTACTGGGTCAGCGAGCGGAAGTTGCCGCCGGCCATGTCGGCCGTCGGGTCGGCGTTGCCCGCCAGGTAGTAGCCGCCGAGGACCGGTGGGGCGAGGGCGTAGTCGGCGGTCGCGGTGGCGGTGCGCCCGCCGTTGTCGCGGACGGTCACGGTGACCCGGGGCATCACGCCACCGCCCGGTAGACGGCCACCGACCCGTTGTCCGACGCCCGGGTCCAGGTACGCCCGGAGTCGTCGGTGACGGTGAGGGTGAGCGGGTCGATGACGGCGGTGACCTTGACCGGGGCGCTGCTGTTGCCCTGCGCGTCGGTCACCACCACGGTGACGGTGAGGGGCCTGGTGTCCGGGTCGCCGTAGGTGACCGTGAGGGTCATCTGGTCGCCGGGGGAATAGGTCGCGGCGTTCAGGCTCGCGGTGACGGTGGGAGCGGCCATGTCCGCCCCCTCCTTCCTTGCTCGTACGCCCGGCTGTCGCCGGTGCGCCCGGTCGAGGCGCGGGACTGCCGCCGGTCAGGGCGGAGCGGACGCGCGACGGCGTCGACCGGAGGTGGTGACGTCCTTGTCCTGTGGGAGCTGACCCCGGCCCGGGCGCCCGGGACGGGGTCCACCGGGACGCGACGTGGCCGTGGGCGCGGTCGGACCGGCGCGGCCGTGTCCGCCGGGACGGCCGGGCCGAGCCCGGCGATGGCGGCGTCCGACGGCGACCGTGCTGTCGCCGTCGGGGTGAGGGATGGGATGTGGCCCGCCATCCGCAGCCTCTCCACCTGCATAAACAATGCGTCGGAAGGGGGTACGGCGTCCTGTCGGCTATCCGTCCCCGGGGTTGGCCGGGTGGCCGATTGCGACCCCGGCGGGGGCGTGTGGGTGCCGGCTCAGTCGAGGTGGTCGGCGGGCGACGTCTGCAGCAGCCAGGCCAGCGGCATTCGCGCCCGCTCCTCGTACCCGCCCTGCCCGGTGAGCCGGTGCAGCGTGACGGTCTGTCCGCCGTCCCGGTCCACCACCCAGTACTGAGGGATGCGCGCCGTGGCGTACTCCCGGACCTTCGTCACGGAGTCCATGGCCTCCGAGCCGGGCGAGACGATCTCGATCACCAGGGCGACGTCGGCCACCGCCGACCAGACTCCGCGAGGTGGGGGCTTGCGCCACACGGTCAGGTCGGGGATCCGGCCGCCGTCGCCGTCCGGCCCGGGAATGCGCACGCCGGCCGCCTGGAGCACCTGCTCGGCGGGCCACCCGGCCATGATCAGCCAGGCGAAGAGGCGACTGGCGATCATCGCGTGTTCCGAGTCGGGCGGCGGCATGACCGACAGGACCCCCTCGGGGCTCGTCTCGTAGCGATGACCGTTGGGGTCGGCGGCGTTCATCGCCGCGACGTCGTCGAGCGTGACGACAGCGGGCATGTGCATGCCGACGGCCTCAGCGCTCATGAGTCCCATCCTAGGCGACGAGCGACGCCGACCCGGTCAGCGCGACACTCAGCCACGACGGCGGCGCTTGCGGCATCCCGTCCGTCAGCCCCGCCGGCGCCGCAGCAGGTGGGCGACTCCGCTCACCACCGTCGTCCCGAGCCCCGTGCCGACCAGCACCAGCACCGCCCCCACCGCCCACAGCCCGCTGTCGTCGGTCGAGGCGGCGTGCACCGTCCAGGCGGCGGTGAAAGCGACCGTCAGCACCGGGGCGACCAGCCACGGCCGGAGCCGCCAGCCGGCGAGGGCGGCGACCAGGGCAAGGGTGAGCACGCAGCCGGCCACCTGCCACGGCTGGTAGGGCCCGCTGACGGCGCCCGTCTCGGGGTCGGTGGTGTAGCCGGTGTCCCACCCCAGCCAGGCCCACCAGGTGGCGACCGCCGCGGCGGCGAGGACGAGGGCGGCGAGGAGGGCGCGTGTCATGCTGTTCACGCCCCGATCCTCGCGGTACGGACCGCGTCGCGGATGAGCATTCGTACTCACGATCGGGGTGTCGGTGCGGTCCCCCGGACCGCCCAGGCGCGGGCGGTGAGTCGGATGGCGGCGTCCGGTCCGGTCGGCACCCGGGCGCGCAGCAGCTCCCGCAGCTCGGCCCGGTCCGGCTCGGCGAGCGAGCTGACGTAGCCGGGCGCGGGTCCCTGCCCATCGAGGAACGGCGTCCAGTAGTCGGCGAAGTTGGCGAAGGCGGTGGGCACCTCGACGGGCCGCACGGTCACGTCGCGGAACCCGGCACCGGCCCAGAGCGCGCGTAGCGGCTCCGGTTGGCACAGCGGGTAGCGGCGACCTTCGTCAAGCTCCGCCGCCGCCGGGTCGCGCGCCACCGCGGCGTCCCAGAAGTGGCGCATCATCACCATGCCCTCGGCGTAGTCCCAGACGTAGGCGGCGGCCACGCCGCCCGGAGCGAGGACGCGGGCGAACTCCGCCACGGCGCGCGCCGGGTCGGGCACGAAGTTGAGCGCCAGGCCGCTGACGACGACGTCGACGGCGGCATCGGGCAGCGGCAGCGAGCGGGCGTCGCCGACGTAAAAGACCACCCGCGGGTCGTCGACCCGGGTACGGGCGTGCGCCACGAAGCCCTCGGAGGGGTCGACGCCGTCCACCCGGGCCGGCTCGGTGCGGGCCAGCACCGTCGAGGTCAGCGCGCCGGTGCCGCAGCCCACGTCCAGCCAGCGCAGTCCGGGCGGCAGGTCCAGCCCGGCCACGAACTCCGCCGCCACGAGGCGACTCCACCGGCCCACGTACGCCTCGTACGCGGCACCGTCGGCCCATACCTCGCGCGCCATGCGGACACCATACGGGCGGTACGCCGCTGCCGGCGCGCTCCCGGCAGCGATCCGCGGATGTCCACCGTGGACCTTTTGTGCACAAGCGGAGGTATCCCGCGAACTTCCGCAGGGTGTTATCGAACTTTTGCATCTATGAACGAAAGGTATGGGCCTCTAGATAGAAGTTTGTTAATGTTTTCCAGCACCGCAGCTCCGGACGCGTCATTCGTCGGCGTCGATGATTCGTCCGAGCTCGCCCCGGCGGCTACCGCTCCCCCACCGCATCACACGGCATGCCGCCGGGTGCCACCAGCGCGGGGAACACCGGTCGCGGGTGGCTGATGTCGACACCAATCGGCCCGAGGCGTCGATCCTCACCGTGGGGCTGGTGCAGACGACTCACCCGGCGGCCGGACCGGTCGTGGCGTTGACGGCGACGGTGTCCACCACCGCTCACCGGGTGGTGTTGTCGATCGGGCAGGCCCGGGTGCTGCGCTACCGATTGAGCGCGTTGACCGACGCCACCAGGTACCGGCGGCATTGATCTCCTAGCCGAACGCGACGAGCTGGGCTCGCACTGTCCTTCGACGGGCCGCGTCGAACCCGATAGTCCCCCTGACCGAGAAAGCGCGGCAGGGGGACATCAGCGGCTATCCGGCGTCAGGCGAACACCACATTGTCGATGTCGATGGTGACGAGCTCGATGTCGCGCACCGCGGTTCCGTCCTCAGACAGCGGGTAGACGCGCCGCCGGGTCGGGACCATGATGCCGCCGAACTCCTTGTGGTCCGAGCAATAGTGCGCGGCCGGCCCGGCGTTGAGGACCTCGGCCGTGTAGTCGTGCCTGCGCAGCAGCCCGTCCTGATCGAAGTAGAACGTCTGCTCCCGGGAGTGGGTGGCGATGTCCTCGGGGAAGACGACCTTGAGACGGTTCCAGGTCTCCCCCTCCTCGGTCACGGGAGACAGCTCCTCGGTCTGGAAGTCGGGCCTCGCGAAGGTGAACGGGGACGTCAGGTACGTCCACATGGCGTAGCCGGCGAAGTAGGCGACGTCCAGGTCGTCCCAGGGGGTTTCGAGGACGTGGCCGGCAAAGGAGGCACGGGGGTTGAGGCGCTCGGCCTTCACCTCGCCGGTGTCGCTCTCCACGGCCACTCGCTGAGCGGTGAACGAGGTGTGCAGGTCAGGTGCCTTGAAGGGGAAGTGACTGGCGTGCTGTCGGCGCAGGTCGACCCGTACGGCAGCCTGGTCGAAGATCCCCTCCTGGCCCTTGATGGCCCACAGCGCTCCGCCGGAGCGGAAGTGGGCCGTGGCCGAGCTGAACTGCTGATAGCGGTCCAGGCCGCCGTGGGCCTCGATGACGGCGTTCGTAAGGTCGCTCACGATCAATTCTCCTCGGTGATGTAGATCCGTCGTCCCGGGGTAGCCACCCGGTTGACCAGGCGCTGGTTACCCGGCCAGAGGTTGAATATGACCGGTCGTCTTAGAAGCGGCAACGAGCGCTGAATCACATGACCGTGGGCTTGACGCGGCCAAGACGACCGGTCATATTTGCCCCGGGAGGTGGTCCGTCTTGGCCAGGAAGAGCACGCGCGAAGAGATCGTCACGGCCGCGCTCGACCGGTTCCACGCCCGCGGATACAACGCCGCCGGCGTCAACGACATCACCCAGGCGGCCGGCGTACCGAAGGGGTCGTTCTACAACCACTTCGAGAGCAAGGAAGCCCTCGCCATCGTGGCGCTGGAGCGGTACGGCGCCGGACGCCGGCTCGAGGACCTCACCGACAGCTCGGTCCCGCCGGTGCAGCGGCTCCGGGCGCACTTCGAGTTCCTCCGCGACGAGGTCGTCCGATACGGATACCACCGCGGCTGCCTGTACGGCAACTTCGGCACCGAGATCGTCGACCACCGGGACGCCATCCGGGACGCCGTACGGCACAGCCTCGACACGTGGGCCGGCCTCATCGCGACAACCCTGGCCGAGGCGCAGCGTGCCGGGACGATCCGTGCCGACGTCGACCCCGAGGTCACCGCCGGCTTCCTCGTCAACGCCTGGGAAGGCACGCTCATCCGGGCGCGTACCGACCGCTCCCCCGCCGCCTTCGACACTTTCTTCTCCGTATTCGACACCTTGCTTGCGCCGGTCTGAAGCGTGCCGCTGTGGCGGGCTGCTGAAGATTAGGCATGCGGCCGCGGCCGGCGTACCAGGCCCGCCAGTCACACCGCGCCGGTGCGGGAACGGTGAGAAGAACGGGCCGCGGACCGACTGCGGACCGCTAGCGGATCTCCATCCAGGTACCCGGCGGGTGCGGTGGAAGGCGCAGGTCCGCGAGTACCCCGAAGTGGTCGCTCGCCCACACCCCGTCAACCGGTTCGGCGAATACCCGCCGGCAGTCCATCACGTCGAGGGTTGACCCGTGCGGGCCGCACCGGACCAGGACGTAGTCGATCCGCCGCCCCCGGTCCAGCGGCATCAGCCCGGCCTGGATCAGCGGATTGTCCGGCGAGAAGGTGTGCCCCGGCTCCTCACGACGAATCGCCGTCCAGCAGTCCTGGTAACAGACGCTGATGCCAGCCAGCGACTGCCGGCCGGTCCAGAACCGGACGCTCGCAGCGTCGGGTGCCGCATCGAAGTCGCCCAGCAGTACCACGTGCGGCTCGGTGTCCGGACCGTCCGGGTCGAGCGGTTCGGACCGCCGCTCGGCAACGAGTTCCTCAATGTACCGGGCCGTCCACACCGCCTGCAGTTCCCGCTCGTACTCGGCGTCGTACTGCCAGGTCGGCTTGTGGTGCGCGACGAGTACCGGTCCCAGCGGCGGCGGCACCGCGACCTCCACCACGACGGCGGCACTCCACGGCAGCGCCGCGGTGCGCGGGGTGACATGCAGGTCGACAACCCCGACGGTACGCATCGGCCACCGGCTGCCCAGCACGGCTCCGACTCCGTCGGCCGACCGCCCCGGGTGCGGTACGAGGTAATAGTCCGGCCCGAGCAGGCCACCGGCCTCGTCCAAGTCCCCGCCGCCAGCCACCTCCTGCAGGGCCACCACGTCCGGCCGCAATTCGCGCAGCCCGTCAACGAGCACCGCCCGACGGCGTGGCCAGTCGGCGAAGAAGGGCGCAAGGGCATTCAGCGTGAGCACCCGCAGGCTGACAGGCTTCTCGGACATCCCGCCATCCTGTGCCCAATGCCGCGCCCCGGCAATCGGGATGGCGCCTGTAGCTTCAGTTGGAAGAGCTGCTCAACCGGTCGTGATGCCCAGAACGCCTGCGCCCAACGGCGAAGCTACTCGCCCCTGGTGACCGCTCATGACCGCTGCCGGCCGCCGCTACTGGCCCATGGATGGCCCGTGACGCCCTGGGTGCTCACGCTCGGCACGTCGACAGCGTGCCTGCGGGTCTGCCAGGATCGGCGGATGTTGGTGAGGGAACGGCCGGTGGTGATTGCTGTCTGCGGGTGTCCGGGAGCCGGGAAGACCACCATTGCCTCTGCAACGGCTGGCCGATTCGGTATCCCGTTCCTGACCCGCGATGAGATCAAGACAGGCCTGGGGCTGTCCTCCGCCTCCGTCGCCGAGGACGGGCGGGTCCGGCTCGACCCGGACTTCCACGTTGCCGGTGGTCCCGTCAGCCGCCGGGCCGAGGCCGTGATGGTCGACGCAATCCGGCTGCTCGCGGCCTCAGGGGTGAGCTTCGTCGTGGAGTCCTCGGTGTTGTCCCGCGAGCTGCTGGGCGTGCTGCTCGCAGGTGGCACCCGAGTGCTGGCTGTTCACGTCGTCGCCCAGGAGGCGGTCATCGGCCGGCGACTTGGCGCTCGGGCTGCCGATGGCGGGACCATTGACCAGCAGCTCCTATCCCTGTTCCAGCGGGGTGAGATGAAACGGTCGATCTTCGAACCGCCGGAGGGCGTCGACGCCGTCGTTGAGATCGACACCTCAGACCATGCAGCTCCGGCCATCGAGACGATCGTGGCAGCAGTCCTCGCCCTGCTTGGCCCGTCGCGAACGGGAGACGGCTCGTTACCGAGTGAGCCAGCAACGAACCATCGACCGGAGCCCGCAGGTAACTGGCGTCCTGGCCAGTCGGTGGAATCGCTCCGGCGGAGTTGAGCGAACCATCAGTACGCAGACAGTCGTCCCGCGGCGTCCGCCGCTCAGCCGATCTTTGAAGAGGGATCGCGGCACAGGCCCGCACGGTGATCTTTAGGTCGGTACGTGCAGGATCGAACCGTCAGGCGTACGAGGGCCGGCGCGGCTCCAGCAATTCGGTGACGCGGCCACGGTCGAGCACTTCGATGAGTGCGCCTGTGCCGCGTTCGACCTTGACCGCTATCTCCTCCGGGTGCAGCGGAATCAGCGCGAGCAACGCGATCTGAATGCCACCGGGGCCCGCGATCGTGCGAGCCTCGGGCAGCACACGCAGCATCGGCGTGACAACGACTCCGGCGAACGGGGAGTCCGTAGCGTACGGCTGCGCGGGATCGCCGTTCGGCACGGAATGCCATTCGCCGATCCAGGTCCCATACTCGTGCGGCAGCCGGGCCACCTGCTTGAGGACTCGCACCGGCCAGCCGGCCGGGTCGTCATCCAGCCCGGTCAGCCGAGTCAGCGGCCAGTCGGCCGGCAGGCAGAGCATCAGTTCGGCGTACGGGCCATGGCCCTCGGGGACCGTCATCGGCAGCTCACTCATCCCAGACGTGATCAGCGTCCGATAGGGGCGTTTCTCGGTCGGTGCCACGACATAGACATGCACGCCGACCAGGTGCGACGCAACCTCGTGGTAGACGAACTCGACAGGCCCGAAGTGTTCCTCGATGTGCCGGTCGATGGCCTCGGCGAAGCCCTGCTGCTGCCCTTGCGCCGGTACGAACCCGTCATGCAACGGCTGATGACGGAGGACTCCTGACCCGCGCGGCTCGTTCATGACGACCCAGCCTAGGCCACAATCCATCGATCAGGTCGACGTGGCGGATCCGAACTTCGTCGGTGAACCCGATGCCCGTGCGGCGGCTCGCGCTGCTGCGGACTCAGTGCGGACCGACGGCGTTACCACCATGCGAACCACCCCGCCACGATCGCCGGAACTCCACTTCCGCTGGATCGGACCAGGAAGGCCGATGAACGCCCGAGCTCCGTCGTCAGGCGGCGACGATCAGTCGAGCGGCACGAGTGCCCAGGGTCATTCGTCACCTGGCGTAGGTGGACCGGACTTGGCGGCGACCAAACCATCGACCTGGACAGGTACGACCACGAGCGGCTCTCCGGGTCCGGGGAGCCGCTCGCGGTCGCGCGGAAGATCAGGCGATGAAGCCCTCTTCCTTCAACCAGTCCGCGGCGACCTGCGCCACCGGCTCGCCCTTGACGTCCACGCGCTCGTTGAGCTTGCGGATGGTGTCGTCGTCGAGCTTGGCCGTGATCGGTTCAAGGATCTTGGTCAGGCTCGGGTACTTGGCGGCCGTCGCGCCGTTGACCGTCAGCGCCGGGTTGTAGATCGGGAAGAAGCTCTTGTCGTCCTCCAGCACCACCAGGTTGAGGTTGCTGATCCGGCCGTCGGTGGTGAACACCTCACCGAAGTTGCAGGACTCGCCCTTCTTCGTCTCGGTGTAGACGACTCCGGTGTCGACGGTCCTGATGTTGGACTTCGGCAGGTTCATGTCGTACATCTTCGTCAGGCCGGGCCACCCGTCGTTCCGTCCGGCGAACTCGCTCTCCAGGCAGAAAGTCGCGTCGGCCGGCTTGCTCTTGGCGAACGCCGCGAGGTCGGACAGGGTCCGCAGGTTCCACTCCTTGGCCTTCTCCGCACGCACCGCCAACGCGTAGGTGTTGTTGGCCGGCGCGATGCCACCCCAGACGACCTGGTTCTTCTCCTTGTCCTCCTTGACCACCGCGTCGTACTGCTGACGGGAGTCCGGGATCGGATCGGTGTGGTTCAGGTAGGTGATCCAGGCGGTGCCGGTGTACTCCCAGTACACATCGATCTCGCCGGCGAGCAGTCCCTTGCGGACGTTGACCGACCCCTTGATGTTGGTCTTGTCGGTCACGTTCGCGCCCGCCGCCTTCAGCGCCAGCATGGTGATGTGACCGAAAACGATGTTCTCGGTGAAGTCCTTGGAGCCGACCACGAGCGTCTGGCCGGCGAGCGCGTCGTCCTTCTTGATCGACCCCGCTCCGACCGCCACCTCCCCGCCGGAGTCCTGCGTGGTGACCGAGCAACCGGTCAGTGCCAGCGCGACGAGTGCGGTGCCGGCGGCCAGCCGGGCAAGGGGTGTTTGGGTACGCATTGACGGCCTCCACGACGCACGGGGCGTCGGTTGGGGAAAGGGGATGTGGATGATCTGCGAATCAGTCGAGCCCGGGCGGCCGGAGCAGATCGGCGATCACACCGCCGAGCCAGTCCAGCGTCAGGGCGAGAGCGGCGGTGAGTACCGCACCGGTGATCAGGACGGGATCACGCTGAAGCTTGATCCCGGTCACGATCAATCCGCCGAGTCCGCCCGCGTCGATGAAGGTGGCGAGCGTGGCGACCCCGACCGCGAGCACGAGCGCGGTGCGTACGCCGGCGAAAATCACCGGTACCGCCAGCGGCAACTCGACCCGGAGCAGCACCGCGAGCGGGGACATGCCGATGCCCCGACCCGCCTCGATCAGATGCCGGTCGACCTGGTTGATCCCGGCGATCGTGTTACGCAGCACGGGCAACACGGCATAGGCCACCAGCCCGATCAACGCGGTGCCGGCGCCGATGCCCAGCCAGATACTGAGCAGCACCAGCAGCCCGATGGCCGGCGTCGCCTGGCCGATGTTGGCCAGAGCGGTGACGAACGGTGCCAGCCAGCGCAGCGCCGGGCGGGTGAGCAGGACGCCGGCGCTGACCGCGATCACCACCACCAGCAGGGCGGTCATCGCGGAGATCGAGACGTGCTGGCCGGTCACCCGGAACAGGTGCCCGGCGTTGAGCGAGCGTCGCTCGATGTCGTCGAGGGCAAGCGAGCCCACCCAGAGGTACGTGGCGAGCAGCGCCGCCGCGAGCACCAGCGGCATGGTCGCATGCCGGCGCAGCAGAGGCCGCCACCGCGATGGCGGGGCGTCCGCGAGCTGACCGGAGCCGACGGTACCCACACTCATGGCGTCTGCCGATCCGCCGCCGACCGGGCGCCACGGCGCTGCCCGGGCATCGCATCGACTCTCGGCCCGTCCGCTGTCTCCGGCGCCTCCGACACCGGCTGATCGCGGCGCCGCTCGGTCTCGCGCATCTCACCGATCGCCCGCATCAGCCGGTCGATGGTCACGGTGCCGCGGTACCGGCCGGCGTCGTCGACCACCACGGCAGCACCACTGCTGCTGCTGAGCATCGCGTCGAGCGCGTCGTGCAGCGTGGCACGGGGTTCCACCACGGTGGCCGGTCCGCCGATCCCGCGCAGGTTGTCCTGATGCGGATCCAGGTCCCGAGCGGTGATCCAATGCACGGGACGCCGCTCGCTGTCGACGCTCAGTACGGCCCACTCACCGGTCTCGTCCAACCGGCGCAGCGCCGATGCCGGCGAGTCATCCAGCCGGACCAACTCGGCCTCGTCCCAGTCGACCGCGTCGACCCGCCGCAGGTTGAGCTGCTTGAGTGAGGCGCCGGCACCGATGAACTGGGCCACCGTCTTGTCCACGGGATTGCTCAGCAGCCGCTCGGGGGTGTCGAACTGGCGGATGCTCGACCGGTCGCCGAGCACCGCGATGCGGCTGCCCATCTTGATCGCCTCGTCGAAGTCGTGGGTGACGAAGACGATGGTCTTCTGCAGCTTCTCCTGCAGCCGGAGGAACTCGTTCTGCAGCCGGTCCCGGGTCAACGGATCGGTGGCGCCGAACGGCTCGTCCATCAGCATCACCGGCGGATCGGCAGCCAGCGCCCGGACAACCCCGACGCGCTGTTGCTGGCCGCCCGAAAGCTGGCTGGGCAGGCGGTGCCGGTACTGGCCGGGCTCCAGCCCGACCAGGTGCAGCAGCTCGTCCACCCGGGCGTCGATTCGCTTGCGGTCCCAACCGAGCATCCTCGGCACCAACCCGACGTTGGTCGCCACGCTCATGTGCGGGAAGAGCCCGACCTGCTGGATGACGTACCCGATGCGCCGGCGCAGCTCGGTCGGGTTGAGCGAGGTGACGTCGGATCCGTCCACCATGATCCGCCCGGAGCTGGGCTCAATCAATCGATTGATCATCTTCATGGTGGTGGTCTTGCCGCAGCCGGAAGGGCCGACCAGCACGACGATCTCGCCGCGCCGGATGGTCATCGAGACGTCCTCGACCGCAGGGGTCTTCTGTCCCCGGTAGAGCTTGCTGACCTGTTGCAGTTCGATCATCACGTCAGCGGTCATCGTTGGCCTCCCTGAGGGGTGGACGGGGCCGCGAAGGACGGCGTGCCGGCGAGCGCCGTGGCGGAGTTCGGTTGCCCGGCGGTTAACGGCGCGGTTGACCGCGAGCGGGGCCGCCGGTTGCCCCGGTTGCCCCGGGTCAGCACACCGAGCAGGCCCAGGCAGAGGTCCACGACGAGGGCGAGGACGACCACGCCGAGCGTGCCGATCAGGGCCTGGTTCAGCGAATTGACGCCGCCGAGGTTGGCCAGGCCGGAGAAGATCTGGTTGCCCAGGCCCGGCCCGCCGACGTACGCGGCGATCGCCGCGATGCCCATCGTCATCTGGGTGGAGACCCGGATACCGGTCAGGATGACCGGCCAGGCCAACGGTATCTCGACCGTGCACAGCGACCGTACCCAGCTCATCCCGATGCCGCGGGCGGCCTCGGTCAGCGCGGGGTCGATCTCGGTCAGTCCCACCACCGTGTTACGGATGATCGGCAACAGGGCATAAAGGGTCAGCGCGACCAACGCGGGGAGGTACCCCAGGCCCAGCGGCGTGATCAGCAGGCCGAGCAACGCGAAGGAGGGAATGGTCAGCACAGTTGCGGCGACCGCGACGGCGATCCCCCGGGCACGGCGGTGGCGGTAGGTGAGGACGGCGATGGACATGCCGATGAGCGTCGCCAGCGCTATCGCCATCAGCACGATCGTGGCGTGCTCGATGGTCTGGGCGACCAGCAGGTCACGGCGGCTTTCCAGATATTCGAAAAAGGTCATCTGACACGTCCTCTCGGCGGCTGGCAGGCCCCCGGCCAGAGATGGCCGCGAGGGTGCTGGACCTGCCATGGCCGGTTGGCCATCACATTTCGGGCGTAGGCGTCCGGCAAAGGCCCTCCGTGTGGGACGTGGAGTGGGTTGGAGAAATCAGCGGGGAAGTTCTGACGGGCACGCCGAGCGACACAGGGTTGGGCGCACCACCAGCTCGTCCGTCTCCTCCTTCCGTACAGAAACTTGTGTACAGGCGATCATGCGGGGTGCCACGGTACGCCATGGACTCCTGGTCAGTTCGGCCGGCCCCGGACCAGAGCCTGGATGTCCGATGCTGCGACAGCGTGACATCGATGTGGGCGGCGCCAGGTGACTGCCATCTGCTCGGCGACCCGGGGCGCGGCTCCATGGCGTTTTGAATGAGGGATCGAAGTGGGCCGGAGGTACCACCATGCGAACCACACCGCCACGATCGCCGGTGATCCACTACCACTGAGTTTGCCCAGCTCACGGGCGTTGGGCGGTGCCCGATGAACCCGGCTCGACCGACCGAACCGCCGGTACGGTTCGCCGATGCGGAAGAGATCAACCCGTTCAAGCTCCTTCTCGATCTTCACGACCATGCCGTCGTTCGGACGGCGGCATTCGGTCGCGATGAGGCACTGACGGAGCTGGCGTTGTCCGCTGCGGTGGTGTCCTGGTGGACTCGCTGGCAACCCTCGGTGATCCACGCCGCTCTACGGGCGGGCGCGGACCTGGCGGACATCGCCGATGCCACCGGCCTCGACGTCAGCGAAGTCGTCCGGCGGTGGCAGCGGTGGGTCAGTGTCCAAACGCGGCTGGACATCGGCGGACGTCCGGCCGTGGATCCCGTCGAGGTCCGGGCCATCGAGCGACGGCTCGGGCTGGGGGTGGTCCGATGACGCCGACCCGGCTTGCCCGAGACGTGAGCACGGTGGCGGTGGCCGGGATTGCTGCCTGGTCGTCGTGGAGTCATATGGTGGCCGTGGCGTTGAGGTTCGGGGAGCGTCCCGAGGTCGCCTATGTGCTGCCGCTGTCGGTCGACGGGATGCTCGTCGTCGCGTCGGCGGCCATGGTCGAGGACAAACGCGCCGGTCGGAGGGTGCGCTGGTCGGCCCGGACGGCGTTCGCGGTCGGGGTGGCGGCCAGCGTGGCGGCGAACATCGCCGCCGCCGAGCCAAGCCTCGGAGCGCGGATCGTGGCGGCGTGCCATTAGACGCCGCCCGTCCGCAGCAGCTGCCTACCTTCGACGCTGCGTTTGCGCCGCCACCGCAGTCGCGCCCGTCGGGCTCCATGACTGAGGCGAAGCGAGCGCAGCAGGCCGGGGTCGCCGACGATCCGACGGCGGATCAGGTATCGGTGCCTCTGCGGCGGCGCACCGCGCGACGTAAGCGGGTGACGGGGCGCGCGGAGCGGACGGCAGATGTCGTAGCCCGGCTGCGTGCCGAGCGTCCGCAGGCCAGCCTGGCGGAGTTGGGTCTGGCCGCCGGCGTGTCCGAAGGTCATGTCCGACGCCTTGCTGCGGTCAACGCTGAGGATGCCGGACAGCGAGCAGATGGGTCTTGAAGGTGTCGGACGACCCATGGAGCAGCCTTTCCGAGAATCTCCGTTTCGCCTCTCTTATCACTTTCATCCATCAGACTTTCGGCTGAATGTTGCAAGATCACGAAGTTGAGGAGTTCGCAGAATCTGACAGGAGCCGGTTTGGGAGTGCAAGAGTTTTCTCGTCGCTTCCACGACCGCACCGACACCTTCGCCGCCTACGGCATCTAACAAACCATGATCAAACCGGACGCTCCCGAACAGCGCCGGGGCCGTGCCGCACCCCGAACCCGGCCGCGAACTGCTCATCGGCGAACAGCTCACCCAACTCATCCCGGATCACCACCGGCAACGGAGCACACCGGCCCCGGTACATCGCCAATACCGCCGCGGTGATCTCCGGCGACGGCTGCGGCCGGGACTGCGGCTGCATCGACATCAAGGCACCGATTCTACGGCCGCGACAGCGAAAGCGACCGGGCCGCGATCAGGCGGATCCGCGCCGATCGAGACCGTGTCATGGCCGCCCCCGCCCGTGCCCTCGACCAACATCAACCGGCAGCAGCCACGCCGACAGCTCCAATCAGGACACCAATTAACCAGCAGGGTCACCATCGTGCCCCAACGCCCCACACCACCCCAGCCAGGCCGAGAAGCCCCAGGTCAACGCCTAGTCCACAAATTCGCCAGTGGAGTCGGTGATGGCTGACGGCAAACCGGTGAGCCTGGCGTGTCGGGGCCAGTCCATATCGCGTGTGAGGGGGCTCGCACCGGGCAATCCGCTGCGGCATGTCAGCAGGAGCGCGTCCATGGCGACGCTGCCGGACGCTGCTTGCGGTTCACGAGGGGGACGTCTGATGAGTATCGCCGGACAACGGCGGATCTCGCCGGATGTCGCCCTGTTTCTGCTCGCCTCGATCCTCGTCTCCTTCGTGGCCTCGTCGACAGCCCCGACCCCCCTCTACGAGATCTACCAGGCGCGCTGGCACTTCTCGCCGATCACGACCACCATGGTGTTCGCCGTCTACGCCCTCGCGGTGCTGGCCTCCCTGCTCACGTTCGGCAAGCTGTCCGACCACGTCGGGCGGCGACCGGTCCTGCTCGTCGCGATCGCGGTCCAGATGATCTCGCTGGTCATCTTCATCTTCGCCAACGGCGTGTCGGCGCTGTTGGCCGCCCGCGTCGTACAGGGGCTCGCGGCCGGCGCCGCCACCGGCGCCGTTGGTGCCGCCATGCTCGACATCAACCGCTACCGCGGCACGCTCACGAACTCGATCGCCCCCGGTATTGGGTACGGCACCGGTGCCCTGCTTTCGGCGCTGCTCATCCAGTACCTGCCCGCGCCCACCCGACTGGTGTACGCCGTTCTGCTCGGCATCCTGCTGGTCCAAGGCGTCGGGGTCGTGCTGATGCGGGAAACGGTCACGCCGATGAAGGGAGCGCTGCAGAGTCTGCGGCCGGAGATCGCGCTGCCGCGCGCCGTGCGCGGGCCGCTACTGGTCGTCGCTCCGGTGCTCTTCGCCGTCTGGGCGCTGGCCGGATTCTTCGGCGCGCTCGGCCCGGCGCTCGTGCGCGCCCTCATGGCCACCTCGATCGTGGTCGGCGGTCTGGTCGTCTTCGTCTTCGCCGTCTTCCAATCCGCCACCATTCTCCTGCTGCGCAACGCCGCCGCACGGACCGTGATGCTCATCGGAATTGCCGCCCTCATCCTGGGCATGATCATCACGCTGATCTCGGTCACCGCCGAATCCATCCCTGGCTTCTTCGTCGGCCTCGCGCTTGGGGGCGTCGGCTTCGGTGGCGGTTTCCAGGGCAGCCTCAAGACGGTCATGCCGCTCGTGGAGGCGCACGAACGCGCCAGCGTGCTCTCCCTGCTCTACATCGTCTGCTACGTCGGCTTCGGCCTGCCCACCGTCATTGCCGGCTTCCTCGTGGTCTACGCCGGCGGCCTGCCCCGGACCGCCAACGAGTACTCCGTCGCCGTCATCCTCCTCGCCGTGGTCGCCCTGCTCGGGCTGCGCAGGGCTGGCAGGACGTCACCCGGCTGACCACCGCCCTGGTTTGAGCGTTACGGGCTTCGACGCAAGCGGCAGGAGGGGGTTTCCGTCGGGTATCGGCGAGAGGGCGGCCATGCCTCATCGCGCCGGCGCCGATGGCGGTCGTGTCCCAGTGACGACTCCGCGTGCAGCACCTGCCCGCGCGGCAGCGGGCGGTGCTGATCCTGCGCGATGTGCTCACCTGGTCGGCCGCCGAGGCCGCCGTTGCCGCTGTGGCTTCCCAACCCTCTTCCGCACAACGGACGTCCCCGGGCGGACGTCGACGACCACCCCGACCTCATCCTGTAGGCGCCCGAACCGCTGGCGGCCCGCACCAGGTCGCCAGCGGCTCCGGGCCCCTCGATCTCGAAGGACGACTCGCCGCATGGCAGCCCCACCCCTCGCCCCACCCCGACGGCGCGGCTGGCGCGCCCAACCCACTACCGATACCGAACGGCCCGCCGGCCCGAGCCGGGTCTGCATCTACGTCCGCCGCTCCACCGACGACGAACACCAACCCTTCTCCCTCGACGCCCAACGCGCTGCCCTCGAAAAGTACGTCGCCTCCCAGCCGGGCTGGACGATCGTCGCCGACTACGAAGACGACGCCTCCGGCGCCACCACCGAACGCCCCGGACTAAAGAAAGCACTCCACGCCGCGAAAGCCGGCCTCTACGACGTCCTACTCGTCTACCGACTCGACCGATTCAGCCGCAGCGTCGCCGACCTCCTCGACCTCGTCACGCCCGAAACGGACGGGGCACCTCGAAGAGTTCACCGGTTCGCACAATGGTGCGGTCGGTGGGGCGGGCGGGACTCGAACGAGGGATTATGAGATCAAGATGCCCGCCCCGTCGACCTGGTCAACCAAGGGTCTAGCAGCGGAGATGCCTCTCGACATCTCTCACCGCTCCCCCGCCGTCTGCAGACCTCTTGCGGACTAGATGCGGACCGCTCAGGGTCAGGAGGCTGCCAGGTGTCTAGTGGCGGTGGTGCCGGCTACGCAATTGCGCGGTCACTTCTGCTGTCGAAAGAATCACTCGACCGGACGGCACGGTAAGCCGATCATTACGCCTGTCCCTTCCACCACCCGTGCGTCGATCACCGCTTACTTGGACCTTCGTTGTCCTGTTCCCGATGGAGGACTAATGCTGGCTCCGCTGCGGTATGGCGCGTTCCGCTACCTCGCTGCTGGTCGGCTGGTCAACATGCTTGGCAACGGTGTCGCGCCCATCGCGCTGGCCTTCGCCGTCCTCGATCTGACCGGCTCGGTGCGCGACCTGGGCCTGGTGGTCGGCGCGAGATCGCTGATGACCGTGTTGTTCGTACTCTTCGGTGGGGTGGTGGCCGACCGGATTCCGCGCCGGCTGGTCCTGGTCGGCTCCAATGTGCTTGGTGCGCTGACCCAGGCGGCGGTGGCCGCCCTGGTGCTTACCGGCACGGCGACGATCCCGCTGTTGCTGGCGCTCGGTGCAGCCAACGGCATCGTGAGCGCTCTGGCCCAGCCAGCCTCGGCCGCCGCGACGCCGCAGACCGTGCCGCCGGAGCTGATCCAGCCGGCCAACGCGATCATCCGGCTCGGCATCAACGCGGGCATGATCGGCGGGGCCGCGCTCGGTGGCCTCCTGGTGGCCGCCGTCGGGCCCGGCTGGGGCCTCGCCGTCGACGCGCTCACCTTCGCTATCGCGGCAATGGCGTTCACCGGAGTCCGGGTCGCTGCCCCGGCAGCGACGAGCACCCGCACGAGCATCGTCGCCGACCTCCGCGAGGGCTGGACCGAGTTCACCGCGCGAACCTGGGTCTGGGTGGTCGTGCTCGGCTTCATGATCCTCAACGCGGCCCTCGCCGGCGGCGTGAACGTGCTCGGCCCGGCAGTCGCGGACGACACGATCGGCCGTAGCGCCTGGGGCGTGGTGCTGGCGGCCGAGACCGCCGGAATGGTCGTGGGCGGCTTGATCGCACTGCGGATCCGGGTGCGCCGGCTGCTGCTGCTCGGGGTGGCCTGCATGTTCGCCGAGTCGTTCCTACTGTTGGGGCTGGCCCTGGCGCCCACCATCGTCGTACTCCTTGCGGCCGGACTGGCGGTCGGCATCGCCGTCGAACAGTTCGCCGTCGCCTGGGACACGTCAATCGCGCAACACATCCCGGCCGACCGACTGGCCCGCGTCTACTCCTACGACATGTTGGGGTCCTGGGTGGCCATCCCACTCGGACAGGTGGCGGTCGGACCGGTCGCCGCGGCCATCGGCACCCGCGACACGCTGCTGATCCTCGCCACGTTGGTGGTGCTCGCCGTCCTCGGCATGCTGGCCAGCCGGGACGTCCGCCGGCTACAGGCGGTAGCTCCCGCCCGCGCTGCCGACAGAGCGCAGGCCCCGTCACCCGACGGTGGACCGGATGACGACCCTGCCACCACGCCCGCCGAATCAGCAGCCCGCGCCTAACCCGGCAGCAAGACTTCCTCGGGGCCAGCCGCACCGTCAGTTTGTCCCCGATGACTCTGTCGCGACGCCCGTGCCGTGCGTGAAAATCGGCGGTGGTCGCCCGCCGACGTCGACCTTCCTTGGAACTTCGAGTCCGTCAGTTTGTCTGACGCTGG